>CAZAYQ010000136.1:0-4808 GCA_964489345.1 uncultured Clostridia bacterium
ACATTACTTATTTTCCCATGACTTATTATGAAAGCAGATTTATGGGGCTTGAAACTGTATGGGACAATAGCACAGGACTAAAAATAATTAAAACAGGAGCTAACTGGTCTTACCAAAGCTACGAATCATTAACCAAGAACAGCAGCATTTACAATGCACAAATAGCACCATTTAAAATTACGGTTAACGGGAAGACAATTGATAACAGCAAAGAAGAGTATCCTTTGCTTTTATTCAGAAATATAACATATTTCCCGCTGACATGGAGATTTGCCGTAGAAGAATTTGGTTGGAAATATACTTTTGATCAAAATAAAGGTTTAGCAGTAAATTCAACAGACAGCACTCCGTCAGCAGGTCAAGTGACCCTGCCAATTGTAACTCGTGAAACCGGTGAAAAAGGTGCCTTTACTATGGCAGGGGATTATTTTTATTATGAAGGCAAGGGCGGTATAATTTATCAAGCTCCTGTAGAAAACCCCGAAAATGCAAAACAAGTTTATGTGCTTCCTGACCTAGGCGATGGTTTAGGATATTCATTTACAACCTTAAAAACAGAAAACAGCAAAGTGTTTCTAAAATACCATACCGGGGGTGCAACCATGGGCTCCGACCATCTCATATTGTTAAATGAGGATGGTACATACCGGGTGCTTGACGATGGATATTCATATGCACTTATGAAATTTTACGATGATTACACTATCAGGGTTGCACAGCATCCCTTTGCCGTGGATAACCTTGAGATAAAAAAGAAGGGTGCACAGGATTATGATAAGTTAGGCATGAAAGATTATTCTTACGGTATATATATCAAAGAACATGGCACAGGAAGCGATAAATCCAGGTCAGGCAGCCCAAGCAATGATTTGTATCTGATAAATGATGAAATATATGTGCTTGGACATTACGGTTATCTTGATGAAAATATCGAAAATTCAATAACCGGAATTTACAAAATAAACATTAAATCAAACAAGCAAATTAGGTTGTGCGACAATGAGGTGGTAACTTTTAAAATTGTAAATGATGTAATATACTTCAAGGATGAAAACAGCCGCATTTACAAAATACCCCTTGAAGGCGGCATAGCTGAGCTCTTGGTAAATGAAGAGGTTGATTCATATGAAATATTGGAAGGAAAATTATATTACTCATTGAAGGATAAGAAGCAGCTTTATGTATACGGTAATGAAGAACCAGTAAACCCTAATGGCATACTGAAAAGTTTGGAAGTTCAAAATGGTTATATGGTTGCTATATTTGATAAGCTAAGTGAATCTCAATACAAGTTGATGATTTTTAATGAGGAAGGTAAGGTACTGTATAAATCAATAGAAAATGTATTATCAGTGAGAATTGATAATGGCAAAATTGTTTTCGTAAAAGACAATTAATTTAAGTTTATATCAACCGGAGGACAAGTTACAAATGGTAAATCATATGCGGATATGCCGCGTATAAGGTAAGAACCATTGGATTGCCGCTTGTAATTCCGTATTTTGCTATAATTATCTTTTATTATATAAAATTATTTCAATAAGTATTTTTGATTATTTCAATAGCTCTTTCTATAAACTCATCTCTGCCTTCTTTAATTCCTTTAAGTGTAGGCTCCAAATATATATCTGGTTGTACTCCTATTCTTTGGATTGGTTTATTATTTGGATAATAAACACCAAGTCCGTATGGTGCATATCAAGCGGCGGTTTTGAATTCGAAATTCTAACCGCTGCTTTTTACCCATTCATGTTGATATAAAACAATCAATGTAATATTATTATGAAAAGGCGTTAGTGCTCTATACTTATTCTATATATGGCATGTTCTACATAGCTGCAACTTTAAAAGAATTTTCTTTATTTTGTCACAAAACTATTATATGAATTGTTATAAGGGTAGAGTCAGCTGACTAACATGAAGGGAGTAAAGTAATGTGCAAAATGGATCTTGGACGGCGGTTTATCACAGGTGGAGAAGATGAACTTGAGGAAGTAATAAATCTTTATGGCGAAAAATTACTTCGTTATGCAACAGCAATTTTATGTGATTACCATGAAGCAGAAAATGTTGTACAGGAAGTCTTTTTATCTGCCTATAAAAGCCGTTCATCGTTTGATGGTGGAAACCTCTCTGCATGGCTTTATAAGAACACATATAATCGCAGCCTTAATCAAATAAAAAACGTAAATTGTTATATTTTCGCAATGTACCTGACAAAGTGGTTTCAGCCGCTGAGGACACAGGTCTGAGCGATGAAGCACTATGTGCTTTAAAGAAGCTTAAAGCAAAGGAACGTGCTTTGATATATGCACGAATTATGGAAGAGCGTAGTTATGAGGACTTATCTCGTCTAACGGGAAGCTCCCAGACAGCTTTACGGAAACAGTACCAAAGGGCAAAAAATAAATTGGCGGAATATCTGACCGCTGAATATTATGGAAAGGAGCCTAAATATGAATAAATTTGATACTAATGAACAAAAAATATACGATATACTTTCACAAATCCATGTTGATTCAAGCAAGCTTGACGGGCAGGTCAAAAGCCGATTACATGAGGATGTAGCAAGCGTTAATTCACCACATCAGTCACGTTGGACAAAATCAGCAGCTACTGCTATAGCGATGTCAGCTGTATTGGTTGTTACTGCAGCAGCAGCAGTATTGGGAGGATTCGATTGGTTTATTGAGAAGTTCAACCTCTCATTTAGTGAGATAGTAGAGCCGGTGGAAGTTTATAGTGAGGACAAGGGAATCCGTATGGAAATTATAGGTGCCCAGAAATATGATAATATGGCCATTGTTTATCTGTCACTCCAGGATATAAGCGGTCAAAATCGATTGACGGAACATACAGATTTTAAAGACGGATTCAATGTAAAAACGAATTCAAATGTATTAGAGACAGCCGGACAAACAGAAGAGATTATCTCAGGCAGTTTTTCATGGAGTCAGGAAATGCTCTATTTCGATGAGAATACCAATACAGTTTATTATGAATTTAATATAAGTGCCGATCCGGATTCGCCATTGGCTGACCCCTTAGAGCTAAGCTCTTTCCTTATTTATTTTGACGAAAAATCCTATAAAGATGAAATGATACCTGTATCTTTCGCAGAAATTGATGAAGTAAAAACAAGGCCTATTACCGAACAATATATTTGGGGAGGAAGGAATATTGGGGATAACTACAGTCCATATAAAGAGGTACTTACACCGGCTTACTATGCTGATATGCCTCATGGTGAAGAAGATCAATGGGTTTCAAATATGGGGATTATAGACGGTAAGCTCCATGTGCAGATAGGTAAGATTTTTTATAAAGAATTTGGAAGCAGTGATGCTATCCTTTCCCTGATGGATTCTGATGGAGAATTAATTGAATGTGAATATGAATTGATGCTGCTTGCAGATGAGGATAATAATTTGCTTAACCTTGAAGACAGCGACTATGCCCAAGCAGTATACAAGTATGGGGAAACTGTCTTTCCTGTCAGTGCTGAAGAAATAAATAAATATACACTTTGCTTTACCGGCCGTGTATCTTCCGGTTTGGAAGGCAACTGGAAGGTAGCAGCAAATTTAAAAGATTCTAATAAAAGTATGCTTATTTGGGAAAATGACATATCCGTTGAAGGTTATCTCTTTGAGCATATAAGCCTTAATCCTTTAGGATTGCAAGTAATCGGTACCTACGAAGGAGAGGAATGCTTAGTAGGTGATATGTCAGTAACAATTGAAACTGCCGATGATATTATTTCATTAGAATATGGCGGGGGGAGTCAAAACCCTGAAAAGCAAAGCTTTAGTTCAAGCTGGAAGACAAAAAGTCCTGTTGATGTTTCTAAAGTTACCGCTATTATAGTAAATGACCTAAGAATTCCAATAAAATAACAACTTCTTAATGTCTCTTAATAATAAAAATTTAGTTATTTAAATTGCTTGTTTAATTCCTACAATAAAACTCACTTTCCAATCTTGAACGTGGGTTTTATTTTAAACTATTTATTAAAAAGTTTAACAAAGTGATAGTTTAGTATTTATGGCATTACCCTTGTCCCCTTGACATATGCCAGCACCCTTCCCCGTCCCCTTGTCTTTATAAAATTATAAATTGTATTGAAATAATTTGGACATGTAATATAATAAATATATGAAACTACAGATATCATTAAATCTATCAGGAGGTTTTGAATGAACAATTTTACTGTTCCCTTTTCTTTTACATTGCCAACAAAGATTGTGTGCGGACCGGGGTGCATATCGTCTTTAATCGGTGAATTACAATTAAATAATGGAAACAAACCGATTATTGTTACTGATATAGGTGTTAGAAATGCAGGTATATTGGATAAAATAACTTCTTTGCTAAAGTACTATATTTATAAGTATTATATAAATCCATTGAAAAATATTGCATGGAGGTAAGAATGAAAGGTAAAGTTTTTCTGTTAATATTTTTAGTTCTTATATTAAGCTCTTGTTCATTTCAAACCGATAATAAAGCAAGTGATAAAAATGATTTAAATATTGAAGAAGAGTTAAATGCTGAAGATGCAGATGAAGACCAAAACAATGAAAATACAGACGAAGAATTTAATAATAAAGAAAATCATGCAGATATTTTAGACCGAATAATTAATGATATAAAAAATGAATCAGAAACATATAAAGATATTAAATTAGCAGACATTAAAAAAATACAAGATACTTATTATGTTCTTGTAAAGGTAAATGAAGCCGAAATGACCGACCATGATTATATGTTGTGGAAATACGACATGGTTCCTGAATTGCTGCTTACAG
>CAZAYQ010000137.1:0-4780 GCA_964489345.1 uncultured Clostridia bacterium
GGTATCAGGATGGGAGAACTTGATACTATGTTTACAAACAAGTTTTCCAGGCTTCTTATTATACCATTGACTGTATATATAAAACCATCTCTTGCCCTGTCCCACACACTGTCCTTAGTTTTTAAAGTGAGGCTTGCTGTCATCACTTCCTGGATTTCCAGATTAATTGTTGACATTGCTGACCTGTCGTCTATATCGCTCAAGCTGATATTTAAAGCATCTATTTCAGTTCTTACTCTTCTAAGTTCATTTTCTATTAGAAGCATTTCTTCAACTGTTGTTGCTTTTTCAAACAATTCTCTTAAGTGCTGCTCTTGAATCTCCAGGTTTTTAACCTTGTTGTCCTTTTCATAATAATCTTTGGTCACATCTGTTTCATTGATGTTTTTTCTTCTTACTTCAAGGGTTTTTTCCAGATAGTCAACTAATTCATAAAAGCTTTCCTGCGGAACCCTGATTTTTATGCTGCCATACATGAGCTTTTCATCGTTATATACCTGGTAAACTTCAGTGTTGTTGCTTTCCAAAAATCCGCCCATAAAATTAATTTCCATTGATAAGTCATTTAAAAATGTGTCATAATTCTCTGTTTCGGCAGAAATTGTTCCTGTCTTGATTATTTTCATTTCCCTTTGGTCTATTGCGGCAGTCATCATAATGGAATACTTTTCTATACCCATTTCATCTCTTATTTCATTATAGCCTCTGTCATACTCCATTTCGGGAGCTTCTTCCGGCATTGCCCCTCCAATTTTTTGTTCCGTGAGCGGTGCCTGCGGGGCTGCAGGTGATTCTGATGCTGCCATATCATAGGATTCATTTTTTGCTTTCATCCCCCCCATACCGCCAAAATTGGTTATGCCGGCAGCTGCAAACACTAAGACCAATGCAGCGGCAATACTTCCGTATTTGAGCCATTTATTCCTGTTGAAGCCTTTTATTTTTGAAGCTTGCTTCCTGCTTTCTTTCTGAGGGCCGGTCTCTACTAATTTTTTATGAAGTCTCTTGCAGTAACCTTCAGGCGGCTCTTCTTCCGGCAAACCATGCAATACTGATATTAAATTTTTATACTCTTCATAGTCTTTTTGACAATTTTCGCATAAATGCAGGTGTTCTTCCACTTGCAGCATTTCTTCAGCGCTTAATTCATTATCAATATATAATGACAGTTTGTCACATATTTCATTACATTTCATCTTATCACCACCTTAGCTCTTAGCTAGCTTTCATTTCCTTTTCCAATAATTCTTTCAATCTTTTCCTTGCTCTTGATAATCTTGATTTCACTGTCCCTAAATTACAAGTCAGTATTTCTGATATTTCTTCATAGGTGAATCCTTTAATATCTCTTAATATTATAATTGTTTTAAAATCATCCTCCAGCATGTTGATTGCATCACTTACAAGCTGGGTACTGTAATTTCTGTCCACCAAAGCATCCGGATTGCTTGTTTCATCAGAAATTTCTCTTTGAACTTCCCTTCCTGAACCTAAATCTAATGTTTCATCTATAGAAACTGCATTCAAACTTTTTTTCCTTTTAAAGTCCAGGCAGGTGTTTACTACAATCCTGTACATCCATACTTTAAATGTGGAGTTCATATTAAAACTGCTTATATTTTTAAATATTTTTATCAGTGCTTCCTGCGAAGCGTCTTCTGCATCCTCAACATTTCTCATTACGCGGAGGGCTATGTTGTAGGCGCTTTTTTTATAGTCCTTGATAAGCTCTTCAAAAGCATCAACATTACCTTTCCGGCTTTCCTCTATAAGCCACCTTTCATGGTTGTTCATTGTTCCACCCCGTTCGGTTATATATTAGACGTTACATTTTTTAATTTGTTCCACAATTTTTTTATTTTGTTCAATTATATCACTCCGGCAGGTATTATTCAATAAAAAACAGCAGGGTTTTCCCTGCCTGGTTGCAGCTATTTTTTCTCCCTTGGTCATGAAAACAGGTTTAGGGCATCTTCCGTTATTATCCCCTTTATAATTAATTCTTCACATTTATTAATATCCTCGTATAAGGGTCTGTCTTCTTTTAACATGGGAACAACTTTTCTTAGCTCTTTGTAAACAAGCTTTGTTCCTGCACCTAAGCCCTTATTTCCCCTTAAGTCTATCCCCTGACAAGCGCACATTATTTCCATGGCCAGAACTCTTCGTACATTTTCCATTATTTCTTTTGCTTTTCTTGCAGCTATGGTACCCATGGAAACATGGTCTTCCTGATTTGCAGAGGATGGTATGCTGTCAACAGAAGCAGGGTGTGCAAGTATTTTATTTTCTGAAACTAATGCAGCTGCAGAGTATTGAACAATCATAAAGCCTGAATTAAGTCCCCCATGGTCTACCAAAAATGCAGGCAAGCCGCTGAGTGTAGGGTTTACAAGCCTTTCAATCCTTCTTTCCGAAATGTTGGCAAGTTCTGAAAGAGCAATTCCCAAAAAGTCAAAGGCCAGTGCCATAGGCTGACCGTGGAAGTTTCCTCCTGAAATTCCTTCCTTTGATTCGGGAAATATTATGGGGTTATCTGTAACCGAATTAATTTCTATTTGAACCTTTTCCTTGACATAATCTATTGCATCCTTGCTCGCCCCGTGAACCTGGGGAACACACCTTAAAGAATAAGCATCCTGGACTCTGATTTCTCCCTGTCTGGTCGTCATTTTGCTTCCGGCTAAAAGTTTTGTCAATATCCTTGCAGTATCAATCTGTCCTTTGTGGGGACGGGTATCATGGAGTCTTTTATCCAAAGCATCTACTATTCCGTTTTGGGCTTCAAAGCTCAAGGCTGCCGCAATATCAGCCGCCTTTAAAATATTGAGTGAATCATATACAGTCAGTGCTCCTGCGGCAGTCATAACCTGTGTCCCGTTTATTAGAGCAAGCCCTTCCTTGGCGGTAAGCTCTATTACAGGGATTCCCGCCCTTTCCATGGCATCATGGCCGGGGAGTATTTCTCCCATATATTCTGCCTGTCCAAGTCCTATCATAGGAAGAACCATATGAGACAGCGGGGCTAAATCCCCGCTTGCACCAAGAGAGCCCTTTTCCGGCACTATAGGATGAAGTCCTTTATTAAGCATGCTAATCATTGTTTGTATGGTTTCAAGTTTTGCCCCTGAATAACCCTTTGCTAAATTATTTATTCTTAAGAGTATAATTCCTCTTACAACTTCTGTATCGAATGGTTTTCCGGCACCTACCGCATGGGTTACAATTAAGTTTTTCTGGAGTATTTTTGATTCTTCCTTTGATATGGTTACATCACTGAACTTGCCAAATCCTGTTGTAATGCCGTATACCACATCTTCATTTTCCACAAAGTCATCAACAACTTTTCTTGACTGCAAAATCTTTTCAACTGCAAGTTCAGATAACTCTACCTTTACATAATTTCTGCACACTTCATTAACTTCGTTAAGTGTCAGGGAATTCCCGGTTATTATAACCTTATCCATTGCTGCTGCCTCCTATTAAAAATAAAGGTAAATTCCAGCATTCCAAAGCGCCAAAACTTACCTCCCAATCTCCCTTTTTTCAGGTTAATTTCATTTACATTGTAAACTATAATATTTATTTTGTCAATCAGTCTTCTTCAAAAAGAGCCTGCCTTTCACCCTTTAAAATAGCTTGTGCTTGAACCGCCCTTGGTATGGCGGCCGAAAGGTCTTTAGCATAAACTGTGATTTCATCATCCACCCTCAGTGTTGAATGGGCAAAATTAGTAATTGTATCCGCACCTGCATTTATAGTATATTCCTTATTGTCAGCTGCCAGACCATCAATCCTCATTGTACCTGTTTCATCTCTTGATATTTTAACAACCTTCAGATTAAATTTAGTATTCTCATCAAAAAGATCTGCTGCTGTCATAGATGCGGTGTAATCATATTCTTCGTCTAAAGCGGCATCATAAATGTTTCCGTCAATGGAATTTAGTTTTACATATTCTCCTATGTAGAAGTTGTTTAAACCTTCTTGCCCCACATTGAAAAATGTCACTTCTTCATCATTTTGAACCTGAAATCCGTCCTTATCGATTTTTACAATTCTTCCGCTGTGAGAATATTTACCATATTCTTCTTCCTCCTTTTCAGGTATAGTATCATTTCCAGAATTGTTGTCATTTACAGCACATCCTGCCATTAACAGAAACAAGCAGATTATTATCAGCGACACTAATCTATTTTTCATTTTTTGTTCCTCCATTTAATAATTATTCTATCTATTATTTATAATTGCCAAAACTAATATTAATATTACAATTATTTCATAAATTTATTTCAAATAGACCTTTACAAGTTGTATATTTTCATGCTATATTATAAAAAAATAGTTTTTACTCTTTTAAAAAAATTTACGATAAGACACGAGGTGCTTATGGATTCCTTAGATATGCAGATTATCCGCAACATGGAAAAAGAGGGGAGAATTTCTCACGAAGAGCTCTCAAAAAGATTGAATTTATCTAGACCTGCAATACACAACAGGGTTGCAAAATTAGAAGACCAAGGTATTATTAAAGGCTACAAGGCAAATATTGACTGGTCAAAACTTGGTTTTACCACCTTTGCAATTATTTCATTAAGAGTAAGGACAGCTGATTATGATAAGCTTATAGAGCAGCTGAAAAATCTGGTTGTACCTAACCTGGTAATTGAAGAATGCCATATAGTTACCGGAACCTGGTGTATTATTATGAAAGTAAGATGCAATGCACCTGTGGGATTAAAGGCTATTCAGGACGAACTTCATAAAATCGAAGCAATCA
>CAZAYQ010000138.1:0-4768 GCA_964489345.1 uncultured Clostridia bacterium
ATTATCCAAATTATAAACCTTAAATCACGAAAAGACAAGTACTTTAATAAGACATGTGCACGAAAGTACATATGCTTTTGACAAAAAATTGCACGAAGGTACATAAAACAGCCTCAAATTACAAGTAGGATTTTGGGGACGTAATTGTGGAATTTCAAGGTCCGTCCCCTACAATTTTGTAATAGGAGTTAGCGGTAAGCCTGTATACAATACCGTAAATGACAGCGAAAATCAGTATTGCTCCCAAGGTGCATGCTATGAACAGGTTAACATTTGTCAGATGCAGTAAAGCAAGCATTTTTCTTATAATATCGAAGGCAAATGCAATGTGGACAACAGCTAAAAATATAGGCAAATAAAATATCGTCAGTATTTGATTTTTTATAACAGCCTTTACTTCTTTCTTGCTCATGCCCACATTCTGCATTATGATAAATCTGTTTTTGTCCTCATATCCTTCCGAAATTTGCTTGTAATAAATTATAAGGGCTGTTGCAAGCAAAAATAATGTGCCTATAAAAATTCCTATAAAGAACAAGCTGCCGAAAATACTTAAAGTATCCTTCTTTGATGTATAAATGTCCTGTACCGTAGCTATGTGAGGTACATCCGCTTCATATAAAGCAGTTCGAAGAGTAATTCCGAATTCCTCCTTATGGGACAAATCACCCCTGAGGTTAAATTTATAATTATATATCACAGGTATGTTGGCGTATACTGTTTCCTGCCTCATGATATTTACCGCATCTCTTATACAGAGCAAATGCTCAAAATCCGGCACAATCATATAGATATAATCATAGACCTCGGTCAGACCTTTTTCTATTTCTTTATCCATATCCATGGACCTTGAAGCCTTATCTATTTCAAATGTATAGTTATTGAAGCTTATACTTTCCATTAATTCGTATTCTTGTGACGATGAAAGCAAATAAGCGGAATTTCCGTGCAATTCCTCAATGTCATCACCATTTGCGGCAATAGACCTGTAGTCCTTCAAGGTTATTATATATAAATCAACTATGCTGTTTTCATCAAAAACCTGCTTAAACCCTCCGTTGTCAATGTTGCCTGCAGCCGAAAAGGAATAATAGCCTTGCACATCATATGCTTCTACATTATGCTTAAGGGCATGGCTTTTAACGGCTTCTTCTACTATATCCGGAGCGTAATTGTAATTTAATCCCTGTTTTGCATCGATCTCAGGCATATAAACATAACTTATTATAACATCACTTGGAAACCTGCTTCGCATTATATCCTCTATACCTATATAAAGGGAAATCGTTGATGACAATACAACCAGCACAGCAGTACTCAATATGCATATATTTGCAAGCCCTGCGGCATTTTGCTTCATTCGGTATATCATGCCGGAAACGGTAATAAAATGGGTTTTGTGATAATAATATTTTTTATTCCTTTTTAAAATTTTAAGCAAGGCAATACTTCCGCTCACAAAAAGCAAATATGTTCCGGCTATTACAAAAAGTACTGCAACAAAAAAAACGGACATTGCCTGAACAGGATTTTCTGTTGTTAAAGCAAGATAATATCCTGTAAGTAGACATATGACCCCTGCTGCTGCGGATATCCATTTCGCCTTTGGCTCTCTTTCTCCCACACTGCTTTCATGTAATAATTCTATAGGATTTAATTTTTTAAGCTTTAAATTGTTGTATAAAATAATTACTAAGAAAATTGATGAAAATATTAATGATGTTAATATTATTCCATTGACAGAAATACTGAAATTAAATGAAGGACTCAGCTTCATCAGGTTTAGAAAAATTAAAAACAGCAGTCTTGAAAACAGCAATCCTCCAAGCAATCCCCCCAACAAACTGATGCCGCCGATGAATATAACTTCCCAAAACAATATCCTTCCGATATGCTTCTTTTCCATTCCTAACACACTGTATAATCCAAGCTCTTTGTTCCTTCTCTCAAACAGGAATCCGTTTGTATAGAATATTACCAGCACCGAGAAAATCCCACAAACCCACAGTCCTAATCTCAATATGGTACTCATAGTGGCTCCGCCGTAAAATATTGCATCCGAGGACTGGTCGCTAATGGAAAACAACATATAAAATAATGCTATCATTGTTGTGCAGGATAATCCGAAGGGGAAAAATGCAGCTTTGTTTTTCTTAATATTGTTAATTGCCAATTTGAAATAGATATGTTTATTCATGCAGCTCACCGCCTGCAAGCAAGACTGTAAGTGCATTGGTAATTTTTAAATACATTTCGTCATTGGTCATGTTGCCTCTGTATATCTGGTGATATATTTCCCCGTCCTTAATGAACAGCACCCTGCCAGCATGGCTTGCAGCACGTACACTATGTGTTACCATAAGTATTGTCTGACCATCCTTGTGTATATCTGATAGGGTTTTTAGCAGGTCTCCTGTAGACTTAGAATCTAATGCTCCTGTTGGTTCGTCTGCCAGCAAGATATCCGGTTTCGTTATAATTGCCCGTGCAATTGCAGCCCTTTGTTTTTCGCCCCCGGAAACTTCGTATGGATATTTTTTTAAAATGTCTGAAATACCCAATTTCCCGGCAATCGGCTTTATTTTATCATTCAATTCCTCGTATCCCTCACCTGCCAATACAAGAGGAAGATATATATTATCCTCTATAGAAAATGTGTCTAACAAATTGAAATCTTGAAATACGAAGCCTAAATGCTCTCTCCTAAATCTTGCAAGTTCATTTTCATCAATATTCACTATATTATTTCCATCGAGAATTACTTCGCCGGATGTAGGCTTATCCATAGAAGCTAAAATATTTAACAAGGTAGTCTTCCCGGAGCCCGACTCTCCCATAATTACCACATATTCTCCCTTTTCTGCGGAAAAGCTTATATTTTTCAGTGCTGTAACTTTATTTCCTCCAAATCTTGTTGTATAAACTTTCTTTAAATTGCTTACTGCTAATAATGGCATCTTATTTTCTCCCCTTTCTTTATTATTCATTTTAACTAATAAAGAATTTCTATACCATAACCTTTCCTTACAAAACAACAATAAACCTTACATTTCTGTAAGGTTGCTAAGATTTATAGAAACTCTTGTTCCAAATCCCGGTTTGGAATTAATTTTAATACTATGATTTAATTTGTCTAAAATCTGCTTTGAAAGGTAAAGTCCGATGCCTGTAGCCTTCTTGTCCATACGTCCGGTATATCCCGTGAACCCTCTTTCGAAAATCCGCGGAATATCTTCTTCTGAAATTCCAATTCCGGTATCTTCTATAACTAAAGTCTTATTAAAAATAACATAAATGGAGATGCTCCCCTCATCAGTATATTTTAAAGCATTAGAAAGGATTTGCTTTATTACAAATAAAAGCCATTTCTCATCAGTAACAATTTTTGTATCAAATTTATCTAATTTAAGCGTAATTCCTTTACCGATAAAGGTTTTTGAAAAATACTTTAGCCCTTGTTTTACAATATCCATCAAGGAATATTCCTTTAAAAGCAAGTCAGAATTCATTGTGTCAAGCCTCATGAATTGCAAGGTAGCATCTAAATATTTTTCTATTTCAAACAGTTGTTCTTTAATTTTATTTCTATCATTATTCTCTAATTCATTGAGTAACAAATCAATAGCTGTAATTGGAGTTTTCATTTGATGTGTCCATAATGTTATATATTCCTTCATGTCGCCATATTTCTTATTCTTTTCAGAAACCTGGGCAATATAATATGGCATAAGTACTTTCAATAAGTATTGATAATCTTCTTCTAACAAAGAACCGGCTTCAGGAAGGTTTTCCAATGTAACTTCTTTATAGTTAGAAAGTTCAACCCTTCGTTCATGGTCTTTACAATACTTATAAAATTTTAAAACAGTATATAACATCCATAAAACCAAACATATTATAGAAGGATACAGGACAATTTCTACAGGAATACTATACAGCGCAAATATTGCTACAAAGATTAAAATAAATATAGAACCCATAATAATGCTGCCTTTTCTTTCTTTTAAATATGAAATTAACAAACGTTTATAATCATTTGATTTATACATTATTTTCATCCTTATATTAAGTATCCCAAACCCTTTTTAGTAATAATATAGTCATTAATTCCAATTTCAGATATTTTTTTTCGTAAACGCGTTAAATTTACTGTCAAGGTATTATCATCTATAAAACTTTCACTATCCCAAAGATGCAACATAATTGTATCTCTTAAAACAATTTCACCTGCATTTTCCATCAGGAGCTGCATAATTTTAAATTCATTTTTTGTAAGTTCTACGGCCTTATCACCCTTAGAAATATTCGTATTAGACAGATTAAGTATAAGACCCTTATGTTCTATGAGATTTGCATTAGCTTTAAAAGAATAACTTCTTCTAATAAGAGCATTAATTTTTGCTGTGAGTACGGTAAGATCAAAAGGCTTGGATATAAAATCATCTCCACCCATATCCATTGCCATTACAATGTTCATTTTATCGTCTGCAGAAGAAATAAAAATAATTGGAATCTTAGTAAACTTACGAATTTCACTGCACCAATAGAAACCATTATAAAAAGGCAGCGTTATATCCAATAGTATAAGTTCCGGCTTAAAGCTTATCACCTGATTTACTACATCTTTGAAATCAGCAATGCATTTTACCTGATACTCCCACTTTTCCAAGTGTTTTTTAATGGATTCTGCAATTATCATATCGTCCTCTGCTATTAAAATTTTATAGCTGCTCATGTTCAACCCCTTACAATAAAATAGTTTTGGAAT
>CAZAYQ010000139.1:0-4746 GCA_964489345.1 uncultured Clostridia bacterium
TTACTCGATTATCCCTGTTACAACTCCGGAGCCGACTGTCCTTCCGCCTTCTCTGATAGCAAATCTCAAGCCTTCTTCAATAGCGATAGGGTGGATTAACTCAACTATAAACCTTGAGTTATCCCCGGGCATACACATTTCAACGCCTGCTTCAAGGTCGATTTGTCCTGTGATATCTGTTGTTCTGAAATAAAACTGAGGTCTGTATCCATTGAAGAAAGGTGTGTGTCTCCCGCCTTCTTCTTTTGTCAACACGTATACTTCTGCATTGAATTTTGTATGAGGTGTTATTGAACCCGGTTTTGCAAGTACCTGGCCTCTTTGGATTTCATCTCTCTGAACTCCCCTAAGAAGTGCTCCGATGTTATCACCGGCCTGTGCCTGGTCAAGCAATTTTCTGAACATTTCAACTCCTGTACAAACAACATCTCTTGGCTCATCTGATAAGCCGACTATTTGTATCTTATCCTGAACCTTCAATACCCCTCTTTCAACTCTTCCTGTTGCAACTGTTCCTCTTCCTGTGATTGAGAACACGTCTTCTACAGGCATCAGGAAAGGTTTGTCAACATCTCTTGCAGGTGTGGGTATCCACTCATCTACTGCTTTCATCAATTCAAGAACTTTGTCAGCCCATGGTCCATCCGGCTCTTCAAGAGCTTTTAAAGCTGAACCTACTATAATTGGAGTGTTGTCGCCGTCAAATTCATATTCTGATAAAAGTTCTCTTACTTCCATATCAACTAATTCAATTAGTTCAGGGTCATCAACCTGGTCTTCTTTATTCAAGAAAATAACCAGCTTTGGAACACCAACCTGTCTTGAAAGAAGAATGTGCTCCCTAGTCTGAGGCATAGGACCGTCAGCTGCCGATACAACCAGGATTGCTCCGTCCATCTGGGCAGCGCCTGTGATCATGTTCTTAACATAGTCAGCGTGTCCCGGGCAGTCAACGTGTGCATAGTGTCTGTTTTCAGTTTCATATTCAACGTGAGAAGTAGAAATAGTTATTCCTCTTTCTCTTTCTTCAGGAGCCTTGTCTATATTGTCATAGCTTACGAATTCTCCTGTTCCATATTTCTTGTTCAAAATAAGTGTAATTGCTGCTGTTAATGTAGTTTTGCCGTGGTCAACGTGACCAATTGTTCCTATATTAACATGGGGTTTATTTCTTTCAAATTTTGCTTTAGCCATTTTTTCCTCCCTTAGGTGTTTTTATATGTTTTTTATTTTATTATTTTTTCTGCTACATTAGCCGGTACTTTTTCGTAGTGATGGAATTCCATTGAATAAGAAGCTCTTCCCTGGGATAATGACCGGAGTGTTGTAGCATATCCGAACATTTCCGACAAGGGTGCATATGCATCTACAACCTTTATCCCGCTTCTGTCAGAGAAACCTTCTATTCTCCCTCTTCTTGAGTTTATGTCCCCCATTACATCTCCTAAATATTCTTCAGGAGTTGTTATTTCGACCTTCATATAGGGCTCTAAAAGAACCGGTGATGCTTTTTCCATTGCCTGTTTAAAAGCCATGGAACCGGCAATTTTAAATGCCATTTCGCTTGAGTCCACTTCATGGTATGTTCCATCATAGAGTGTAACCTTAAAATCTATTACCGGATAGCCGGATAAAATACCATTTTCTGCTGCGCCCCTGACTCCGGCTTCAACAGCAGGTATATATTCTTTCGGAATAACTCCGCCTGTGATAGCATTGACGAAAGTAATACCCTGACCCATCTCCTGGGGCTCTAAGATAATCTTGACATGGCCGTATTGACCCTTGCCTCCTGATTGTCTTGCATACTTAACATCAACGTCAGCATTGCCTTCAACTGTTTCTTTGTAAGAAACCTGCGGCTTGCCTACATTTGCTTCAACTTTGAATTCTCTTAACAGTCTGTCAACTATTATTTCCAAATGCAGCTCGCCCATTCCTGCAATTATTGTCTGGCCTGTTTCCGGATTCGTATATGTTTTGAAGGTTGGGTCTTCTTCAGATAACTTTTGAAGGCCTGCACCCATTTTTTCCTGTCCTGCCTTGGTTTTGGGCTCTATTGCCACTTCAATAACAGGCTCGGGGAAAACCATGGATTCCAAAACTATGGGATGGTCGGGATCACACAAGGTATCTCCTGTAGTTGTAATCTTTAAGCCTACAGCAGCATCAATATCTCCCGTATAAGAGTTTTTGATCTCTTCCCTCTTATTGGCATGCATCTGAAGAATTCTGCCTATTCTTTCTTTTTTATTCTTTGTAGAATTCAGGACATAAGAGCCTGATTCCAATACTCCCGAATAAACTCTGAAAAATGTAAGCTTACCAACAAAGGGGTCTGTGGCAATTTTAAATGCCAAGGCAGAAAGGGGGGCATCATCTGATGGATCTCTTACTATTACCTCATCCGTCTTTGGATCAAATCCTTTCATTTGAGGAACCTCTAAAGGATTGGGCAGATAATCTGCAATTGCATCGAGCACAAGTCTTACTCCCTTGTGTTTGTAAGCTGTACCGCATAGAACCGGTACAATTTCATTGTTGATTGTGCATTTTCTAATTGCTGTTTTCAGCTCTTCAATAGTAATTTCTTCACCGTTTAAGTATTTCTCCATTATTTCTTCATTGAAATCTGATAAAGCTTCTATAAGCTTATCTCTGTATTCATGAGTTTGGGCCAAATACTCATCAGGTATAGGTATAACTTCTAAATCTGTTCCTTCATCATTATTATATTTTGTTGCATTCATAGAAACCAAGTCAATAATAGTATTAAACTTATCCTCAGCTCCTATGGGCAGCTGAATAGGAACAGCATTTGCTTTTAATCTTTCTACCATGGTGCCTACCGAATAAAAGAAATTAGCTCCCATTTTATCCATTTTGTTTACAAAACAAATTCTTGGCACATGGTATTTATCCGCCTGTCTCCAGACAGTTTCCGACTGGGGTTCAACCCCCATTTTAGCATCAAATATTGCTACAGCACCATCCAATACTCTAAGTGACCTTTCAACTTCAACAGTGAAGTCTACGTGGCCCGGTGTATCGATGATATTAACTCTAATGTCTTTCCATTTACAAGTAGTAGCAGCTGAAGTTATTGTTATTCCTCTTTCCTGCTCTTGCTCCATCCAGTCCATCTGTGCTGCACCTTCATGGGTTTCTCCTACCTTATGGATTTTACCGGTATAGAACAGGATTCTTTCGGTGCATGTAGTTTTTCCTGCATCAATATGCGCCATTATTCCAATATTCCTGGTGTTCTCTAAAGAATATTCTCTCATTTTTTCCCTCCTTCACGCTGCTTTTTGTTTTCTGTCTATTACCATCTAAAATGTGCAAATGCTTTGTTAGCTTCTGCCATTTTATGTGTATCTTCTCTTTTCTTAACACTGGCTCCAACGTTGTTGGCTGCATCCATCAATTCTTTTGCAAGCCTTTCACGCATAGTCTTTTCTCCTCTTTTACGAGAATAATTGACAAGCCACCTCAAACCTAAAGTCTGCCTTCTTTCAGGTCTTACTTCAATTGGCACCTGATAAGTTGCACCGCCGACTCTTCTTGCTTTAACTTCCAGCACAGGCATGATGTTGTTCATTGCTTTATTAAAAGTATCTAAGGGTTCTTCACCTGTTCTTTCCCTTATGATGTCAAATGCACCATAAACGATACTTTGAGCAACTCCCTTTTTACCATCATACATAAGCTGGTTGATTAATTTAGTAACGACTTTATCCTTATATATAGGATCTTCCATTACTTCTCTCTTAGGTATGTGACCTTTTCTTGGCACTATGCTTCCCTCCTTAATAATAGTTTTAATTCACAGGTACTCGACAATTAAATGCCGCCGTGCACATTTCATAATATATATTATGGCTTGTGCCGAATATTCATCTAATTATTTCTTCTTTTCCCTTTTTACTCCATACTTGGATCTTGCCTGTTTTCTTTTTGCTACACCAGCTGTATCAAGGGTTCCCCTAATAATATGGTATCTAACCCCCGGTAAGTCTTTCACTCTTCCTCCCCTGATTAGAACAACACTATGCTCCTGCAGATTGTGTCCTTCACCCGGAATATACGCTGAAACCTCCATGCCTGTTGTTAATTTTACTCTGGCAATTTTTCTTAAAGCTGAGTTAGGCTTCTTTGGAGTTACAGTTTTAACTGATGTGCATACTCCTCTTTTTTGAGGCGAATTTGATTCATTCATTCTTTTGTTAAGAGTGTTATAGCTTACATTCAATGCTGGAGAATCGGATTTGTAAGTAACCTTTTCTCTCCCTTTTCTCACTAACTGGTTAATTGATGGCATTCGTACACCTCCTTTTCATTAATGATTATTTTAAAACGGCAGCCGCCGCTGCGTTTACGCCGATACCCGCAGATTTCCCAAGTTCCTTCATAGTGTCATAATATACTATTTCAATACTCTTTTCCTTGCAAAGCTCTGCGATTGTCTTAGTAACATGCAAATCAGCATCCTTTGATAAATAAACCCTTTCAGCTTCGTCTCTTGACAAGGCCCTCAAAGTCTGCTTCCTTCCAACAACTATTTTTTTATCTGTATGCATTTCAATCCCCCTTATTCGGGATTATCGGGGACATTCCCTGATAGGATGTGTCCCCATATAATTGGGGACATTTATTCATGCTTACCCGCAGACACTAACCCTGCATGAAGGTGTGTCCCCGCACAATTTTACACTCAAGTATTCTAACATCTTATTTTTTAGATGT
>CAZAYQ010000140.1:0-4718 GCA_964489345.1 uncultured Clostridia bacterium
TAAAAAAAAGCACTAAGGGTGCCTTTTTTATCAAAACTTTGGTAATTTCTTGCTGTCTTATTTATTCTCCATCTTCTGAGTTTTCGTCATTAATTTCTTCATTTAATGTCCTATGTTTTTTCTCAGATATTTTTTTTCTTAATATAATTTTTGTTCCAACATCCTTTTCTGATAATATGACTAATTCATCCATAAATGATTCCATAACCGAAAAACCCATACCTGAACGTTCAAGTTCCGGCCTGGTAGTAAACAAAGGCTCTCTTGCCTTCTCTACATCTGCGATTCCGCAGCCAAAATCCTCAACTATTATTTCAACCACCTGCCCCTTAATTCTGCACTGAATTTCTATTTCTCCTATTTCGTCTTCATAGGCATGTACCACTGAATTGGTAACTGCTTCCGATACTGCTGTCTTAATATCGGATATTTCGTTCATGGTTGGATTCAAGCTTGAGCAAAATGCTGCAACTGCAGCCCTTGTGAAGGATTCGTTAACTGATAAGCTTGGAATTTTAATATATACATAGTTATTATGCATTTTGTCCCCCTATTTTATTTTAATTATTTTTCCAATGCCGCTCATATCTAAAATCTTTCTTATTTTTTTACCGGCATTTACTATTTCTATTACACCCTTACGCTTTCTTATGACCTTGTACCGGCCTATGACAAATCCGATGCCTGAGCTGTCAATAAAATCAAGACCTTTTAAATCTATTACCAATTTATTAAAATTTTCATTTTTAATTTTTTCATCAATCAAAGCTCTTGCCTCGTCTGCACTGTGGTGGTCTAACTCCCCCTTGAGTTTGATTGTCAGCACATTTGTTGTTTCTATAAACTGAATATTCACAAAATCATCCTTTCTGCATAATGTACAAGCTATTATACTACTAAGGGAAGGATATTTCTTTAGCTTATTTTGTTGTTTTATGTCTAAATTTAAGTGAATTTGAATCAGTTGTCAAGATGAGGAAAGAGCAGTGAAAATTCCGACCCTTTTCCCGGTGTGCTTTTAACCTTTATTTTGCCCTTATGACCTAAAACAATTATTTTTGCAATAGACAGCCCCAGGCCGTGGCCTCCTATCTGCCTGCTCCTTGACTCTTCCCCCCTGTAGAGTCTGTCAAAAATTTTATCCAAATCATTCTTTTTAATTCCGTCACCTGTATCCTCAACCTTTATAACATAATATTCATCCTGTATAAAGCCGGAAACCATTATGTATTCCCCGGGGGAAGTATATTTCATAGCATTGTCAAGAAGTATTCTTACAGCTTGTTTAATTCGCATTTTATCGCCGTAAATAGTTGCATCCTCATAAAATTTAAAATATAGTTTATGTTTTGTATCAATCATTCTTGTTTCTTTTTCAATTTCATTCAGGATGATAGAAATTTTAAAATCTTCCTTTGTAAAATTAAGTGTGCTCCTGTCGCTTCTTGCAATAAACAATAATTTTTCAATTAAATCCTGCATATTGTCGGTTTCATTTTTTATGGCTTCAATAGACTCATCTAGAACTGCCTTGTCATTTTTACCCCACCTGTCAAGCATATTTACATAGCCCTTTATAACAGCTATTGGTGTTCTAAGCTCATGAGAGGCATCTGAAACAAACTGCTGCTGTGTTTTGTATCCTCCTTCAATCCTGTCCATCATTTCATTGAAGGTTTCAGACAATTCCTTTAATTCATCCTCTGTACCTTTCACATCCAGCCTGGTATTTATGTTATTTACGGTTATGGTCCTGGTTATTTCGGTCATATTCTTAATTGGCCCGATAAGTTTATAGCTGGTACTTGAAACTATAGGGGCAAAAAACATAAGACCTATGGCCCCTGATATTAGAACCATAAAACTTATTCTCCAGACATCCCTGAGCATATCTTCCATGGGATAGTATATGTTCATATAATAAGGGCTGCCGTTTTTTATAAAACTTTCTGAATGAACATATTCATTTTCAATAATTATTTTTTCCGCAATGACTATAAAACTGTCTGCATACCTTCCGGGCCTTCCCGATGTATAGTATGTATTCAGACTGCTGTCAAATATTTCAAAGGAATTATAGGTCTCTTCACTTACATTAATATTGTTGAACTCCGGAAAGCTGTTTTTTATATTTGCTGAATCATCTGCTGCTCTTGAATTTTCAAATTTCTGCAGCTCAAATATTAAATAACCGACAGAGGTTGTCAATGCAACCGTCATAATTATTATAATGTAGAGTATTAAATAAGTTGTTGAAATTTTAAAGGCAATAGAAAACCTAAGCCTTTTTAAAAGGCTTATTACAGCTTTTATAAGCATTCTAAAGGGATAGGAAATTATGCTTAAAAGCTTCCTGATTATTGTCCCAAACATTTGTCTTCCTTCAATCTCTTATAATGTAGCCTACTCCTCTTACTGTTTCAATAAGGCTTACATCATATTTCTGGTCTATTTTGCTTCTTATATATCTTATGTATACATCAATTATGTTGGTGTCTCCATAATAATCATATCCCCAGACATTGTCCAAAATCTTTTCCCTTGACAGGACAATGTTTTTGTTTCTCATAAGATATTCCAGCAATTCAAATTCTTTTTTTGTAAGCTCAATATTTTCATTGTCGTATTCGACCTTGTAATTGCTTTTTGATAATTTAAGTTTACCGATTAAGAGCAGGTCTGCCTCATTATTTTTATGGAATTTCCTTTTTAACAACACTCTTATTCGTGCCAGCAATTCTTCCACAGCAAAGGGTTTTGTCATATAATCATCAGCTCCTATGTCAAGCCCTGTCACCTTGTCTGAAATATCATCCTTTGCGGTAAGCATTATAACAGGAACATCGGATGTCTGTCTCAAGCGTCTGCAAACTTCAATGCCGCTTAATCCGGGCAGCATTAAATCAAGAATTATCAAATCAATATCCGCTGACTTGCCCAATTCAAAGCCTTCTCTGCCATTATTTGCTATTGTTACGTCATAACCCTCATATTTTAATTCCAGCTCTAAAAACCGGGCTATCTTTTGCTCATCCTCCACAATAAGTATCTTTTTCTTAGACATAAGAACCTCGTTTTTGTTTTATTGTACTATCTATTTCTGTATTTATCAATAAATAAATATCAGGCTGGAAACCTGATATTGTTTTTTATTCAATGATTATTTCATTTTCTGATTCATCTTGTACGTCTGCCGCCTCTTCCCCGTCATCTTTGAAAATTTCTTCAGACTTAACTTTTATTTTATCTACCCTTTCCTGCATGTTTTTCTTTAAGTTGTTTACATTTATTGCTTTATCCCTGTAAACATTTATTCTGCAGGATGTGAGTATAGCCAAAGCTAATAAGAAGAGCACAGCCCAAAAGGCCATTAGAAATGTAAGTAATACAAGAACTACCGCTACATCTAATATTGTATGTCCATCTTTATTTTTTATAGACATTTTTAGAGACAGAAGCTTATTCGCTAAACCTGTAAAGCTTCCATGATGTTTCTCATTTCTTCTTCCTTTTTTCTTTTCAAGCTCTATTATAGATTTAATTAAATCTCCGTCATTTTTTTCTAGTGTTCTTTTTGCCTCCTCATAGCTTACATTGACCCTGTTTCTAAGTTCATCGATTTGTTCTAATGTAACCTTCATGATACCTCCTGTATTATTTAATTTTTATTTTTGTATTATTTATAAGATACCAGTTTATAATTAATTATGTTTTAGGGGTAAATTAAAATTACATTAAAATATGAAAAAAAATTCTAAGAAAGCTTTGTGTCAGCCAAAATAAAGGTAAATAACCGGCTGGCGCCTTTGTTGACAATAAAAAATTTTCATGATATCATTAATTATAATTATTTTTTAGCGGCTCAAGCCGCAGCGAGGTCGCAACTGTGCGGCTTTTTGTATGAAACAGGGAGTAATAATGGAAAAAGTTAAAGAATTTAAATCTTATAATCTTGCCTTGGACCTGGTGGAAGACGGCAGGGATATTCAAATAGAAGATATAAAAAAACATCATCTTCCGGCTAATATAACATCAAAAATGCTTTACGCAGACATTGTAAAAATAGCATGGCCCTCTGTTGTGGAGCTTACCTTAACCCAGCTTGCATCCATGGTGGACCTGATGATGGTGGGCGGATTGGGAGCCTGGGCACTTACTTCCGTAGGCCTTACCGTACAGCCGAAATTTCTTCTCATGACAATTTTTATGGCTATGAATGTTGGTGCTACTGCAATGGTTGCAAGATATAAGGGGGCCGGGGAACAAAAAAAAGCAAATTTGATCCTAAGGCAGGCCCTGGTGCTTACCTTGGTATTTTCTGTGCTCTCTTCAGCAATTGGTTATATCAATGCGGAAAAATTTATACTTTTCATGGGTGCAGCCGAAGAAAAAACATTGCAGGGCGGTGCCATATATTTAAAAATTCAAATGATAGGCTTTACATTCATGGCTCTTACATCCACAATCACTGCAACATTAAGGGGTGTGGGAAACTCTAAGACAGCTATGATATATAATCTCACGTCAAATGTAGTAAATGTTATTTTAAACTATTTATTAATAGAAGGACATTTTGGATTCCCAAGGATGGAAGTTGCAGGTGCTTCCTTGGCAACTATAATCGGTCAATTTGTAGCATTTGTTTTTGCTCTTATTTATATCATGAAGGGAGACCAATACCTGCACCTTCGTTTTAAAGACGGTTTTAAACCTGATCC
>CAZAYQ010000141.1:0-4608 GCA_964489345.1 uncultured Clostridia bacterium
CCTATAGCCTATCGTATGTTGCCGGTATGAAATCAGGGCTGTTTCTGAACCTTTTAAGTCTTTCTATCAGTATATCTTTGTCCTGATTTAGTGTGCCTGCCTGGTTTACGTGGTTTGAAACATGGTTGGCTCTGAATATGCAGTCTGTAAGGTCCATATTTTCAAGCATTATTATATTTTCATCCAGAACCTGAAGAGGAGTAAGCAAATGGAATTTCCCCTGCCTTATATCTTCGGCAAGCTCCGAGTTTTCTTCCACCACAAGTCTTAAGAGGGAAAAATAATGGGGATTGATTGCAGAAATAACCCTGGCGGATTCCACTGCATGGTCTTCCATATATTCTGTGCCCCCTAAGCCTGATATTATCATGCAGGAGAATTTAAAGCCTGCATTTATTGCTTTTTTCCCTGCTTCAATCATTTCCTGCTGATTGACACCTTTATTCATCATAGCTAAAACTTTATCCGACCCGCTTTCAACTCCCATATATAAAAGTTCTAAGCCTGCATTTCTGATCGTTTTTAATTCATCTTCAGATTTTCTCAATAAATCCAATGGTCCTGCATAGGAGCTTATTCTCTCAACTTCAGGAAATTCCTTTTTTATGTAATTTAATAATTCCAGGAGTTTTTCTGTTTTAAGGCATAAAACATTGCCGTCTGCAAGAAAAATTCTTTTGGGAGACTTGTATGCAGCTTTTAACCATTCAATGTGGTCTTTTAATTCTTTATTAGATTTTAACCTGAATTGTTTGCCCTTGTACATGCAGCAAAACCTGCATTTGTTGTGGGAGCATCCTTCAGTTACCTGAATTATCATGCTCCAGGCCTCGCTGGGCGGTCTGTACAAGGGTGGCGTGTAATCATTCCTCATATTTTATATCTGCTCCTAAATTTTGAAGCTTTTCAATTATATTTGAATATCCCCTCTTAATGTGGTAGACTTCCGAAATTTCAGTTTCTCCCTCTGCCAGCAATCCTGCTATGATAAGAGCAGCACCTGCCCTCAAATCAGTTGCTTTTACTTTTGTACCGCTTAATCGGCTCTTTCCCTTTAAAATTGCGCTGCTTCCTTCAACCCTAACATTCAGCCCCATCCTTGTCATTTCATTTACATGCATAAAACGGTTTTCGAAAATAGTTTCATTTATTATGCTCGTTCCTTCAGCCTTTGAAAGCATAGCCATGAACTGAGCCTGCATGTCAGTGGGAAAACCGGGATAGGGAAGTGTTTTTATATCCAAGGATTTAATGGTTTCCCCTGCCTTAACCCTTATTTTATCGTCGTATTCTTCAATTACAGCTCCTGCTTCCCTTAGTTTTGCTATTACAGGCTGCAAATGGCTTGGAACTACATTTTCAACCATCACATCTCCGCCTGTGGCTGCTGCGGCTACCATGTAAGTTCCTGCTTCAATCCTGTCGGGGATTACAGTATGTTCTGTTTTATGGAGTTTTTCAACCCCTTTTATTCGAATTGTCTTGGTACCTGCTCCTATAATATTGCCCCCCATTGAATTTATAAAGTTTGCCAAATCCACAATTTCAGGCTCTTCTGCTGCATTTTCAATAATTGTTTCGCCATCTGCCAGGGTTGCAGCCATAATTATATTTTCTGTTGCTCCAACACTGGGAAAGTCCAGATATACATCATTTCCTTTTAATTTTTCGGTTCTTGCATATACATATCCGCTTTCTGACTTCACATCTGCCCCCAGGCTTTTGAAACCTTTTAAATGCAAATCAATAGGTCTTGTTCCTATGGCGCACCCGCCGGGCATATGCACTTTTGCACTGTGGCTTCTTGTCAGCAAGGGGCCCATTACCAAAAAGGATGCTCTCATTTTGCTTATAAGTTCATATGGCGTTTCGCAGGTAACAATGTTATCGGCAGTAATTTTCAATGAATCTGTTTCTATTGTTTCAACTTTTGCCCCTAATTCTCCCAAAAGTCTGCACATTATTTTAACGTCCTGCAGATTTGGAATGTCATGAATTATGCATTCTTCCCTGCATAAAAGTGTTGCTGCCAATATTGGCAGAATAGAATTTTTGGAGCCGTCAACCTTTATGGTTCCATGAAGTCCCCTACTCTTTTTTACAATTATCTTTTCCATGATTCTCCTGTTATTGTATGGTCACCCATCTCTTTTCAGCCAGAGCCGGTGCTTAAAAATATAAGGAATGACCCGATATATGTATTTTCGTAATAATCAGCCTTAAACCCTGTACATGATAACACTAATCGACATATATTTCAATTGTAATTTTTACATAAAAAAAGAAAGTGCGTATGATTAAAATAAAGGGGGACGTTATATTTAAATGTTACACGTACTTTCTTTTTTTATATTATGTGATAAATCAGATTTTTTATTCAATAAAATAAATTATTTTTGAGTTTTGTGGTTTTGGGGACGGTTCTTTTTGTTTTACAGAAAGAACCGTCCCTAAAACCAAAACAAAAAGAACCGTCCCCAAAATTTAGAATTTGTTAAGGCGGATTTGGGCCTTGAACAAGTCGCCGTCGATACTCAGTTCAAGAGACCCTTCCTGCACTTCCATCAAGCTTTCTGCAATTGCAAGCCCTAAGCCGCTTCCTTCCGAGCTTCTGGACTCATCGCCTCTCTTGAATCTTTCCATTAGTTCATTTACGGGAATATTTAATTCATAGGCTGATATATTTTTAAAACTTACAAATACATTGCCTTCATCTTCTGAAATTACAATATACACTCTTGACCCTTCAAGAGTGTATTTAAATATATTTGAGAGAAGATTTTCCATAACCCTGCTTAGAAGCCGTCCGTCTGCCTTGGCATATATTTTTTCATCTGATGCTGTAACCTTAAAAACTAAATTTGACTCATGTATTTTTTCGTCCAATTCTCCCAAGAGCTGCTCAATCAGAGAATTAATGTGAACTTTTTCAAATTTGGGCTCAATGCTGCCGCTGGTTGCTTTTGCTGCTTCGAACAGGTCGTCTGTAAGGTTTTTAAGCCTGTTGGACTTCCTTTCCAGTATATCCAGGTATTTTGGAGCATTATTGGAATCCAGCCCTTCTCTTTTCAAAAGATCCACATAGGAAATGATGGATGTGAGGGGTGTTTTTATATCGTGGGATACATTTGTTATCAGTTCAGTTTTCAGTTTTTCGCTTCTTACTTCATTTTGAACCGCTGATTTAAGGCCTGATGTCATTTCGTTTATATCCCCTGAGAGCTGTCTGAATTCGCCGTTTCCCTCCAATTTTATCTTGTAATCATAGTCACCGTTTTTGGCCATCTGCAATCCTTCTTGTATTTTATGGAAACGTGTAACCTTTTTATGGATGATATTTGCAGTGATAATTAAAATTCCCGCAAGCAGCAAGGGCTTATCGGCTGCATAGACAGAGGCAAAAATAACAAGTATTGCCCCTCCTATTGTTTTGTACATGAGGGGGCCTGATGCTGCCAATTTTGCCAGCGTTTCAATTGATTTGGACACAAGAATATAAATTACCGAATGCTTAAAGAAAGTGCCTTTTTTAATATGCCTCACTAATGATAGGATGAGTATTAACAAAAATGTTGATATTGCCGCAGTTATTATGAGCATTGCCAGTCTCATGAGGTTTTCACTGGTAAATTTGATATTCAGTACATTGGAAAACTCCATTTTAATTAGGGCAATAATACCGGCAAGGGCCATTAAATTTAAATCTGTAAACAGTTTATCGAAGGATGTGAGATAGATTACACTGCTTTCATTGCTCTCTGATATTCTTCCTGTTGATGATACCAGATATAATAAGCATGCCAAAGCCAAAAGTATTGACATGACTATTACGCTTGTGTTCCTGATTAATACCTGTCTGTCAGAATTCCATCTGTTTATCCTTTGTAAAAGCGCATCGTCTTCTATGGCAACAAGTATACGTATATTTTTATTAAAGGTCTCGGATTCAAATATATCGGTCAGGGAGTCTGAAACTATGCCTCCGTTTTCAGGGCTCAATTCTATCCCCTGTTCGCTTAAAATGATATATGCTTTCCGGAGAGAATAAAAATCTTTGCCCATATTGCCGGTATTTGTTGTTACATTCTCGCCGTCCGTGGCATAGTAAATATAACCCTGGGGCAAATTCAGCTCACTTATGATTTTTTCGTAGTTTGCCAGGTCCGAACTTATGATTGATTCTTTTATTTCTTCGATTTCCGGCTGCTTTTCAATGAAAAATTCTTCCTTTGTTTCAGAATTATCCTCATAATTATTTTCTGCAATATAGTTATTGTATAAATTTTCAAGCTGCCAATTATCTTTGATGTCTATTTTCTCAACAGTTCCCCCCCTTAATATATAGTCTTCGTTTTTATAAACCCTGGTTATGAATTCAAGACGCTTTGCGGCGCTCCGGAGCTCATTGCTTATGGTGTCGCTTTCCAAATAGTTTTTGACAGCAATAGACTCATAATTCTTAACCTTCAAATATATATTCAAGGCCGAAGATACTCCTATCATAAGAAAAACTATAAGGAGGATAAAGGCTGATAATTTTGTAATATGTTTTTTTTTAAATATCTTCCACTTTGTAACCAACACCCCACACCACCTTAAGGTACCTTG
>CAZAYQ010000142.1:0-4593 GCA_964489345.1 uncultured Clostridia bacterium
AAATCAACCTATAAAGTGCTGCGGTTATATAGCATACCAAAAATGCTATGGCAGTCGGTATTATAAATGCTGCAAAGGTCCATTTAATACTGCCTGTTTCCTTTTTTATGGTCCATAAGCTTGTTGAGCAAGGCCAGTGAAGAAGAGAAAACAACATCACATTAAGAGCTGTCAATCCAGTCCAGCCATTTGAAATCAAAATTTGTCTTAATGAACTGATACTTTCAAAATCTGTTAGAGAACCTGTAGACATATAAGCCATCAGCAAAACCGGAATCACTATTTCATTTGCAGGGAAGCCTGCTATAAATGCTATAAGTATGAATCCGTCAAGGCCTATAGCTTTGCCCAAAGGTTCTAATAAATCAGCTGCATGGGTCAGTATGCTCAGCTCACCTGCATAAATATTTGCCAGCAGCCAGGTTATTGCTCCGGCAGGTGCTGCAACAAGAACTGCTCTTGACAGCACAAATATAGTCCTGTCTATAAATGAAGTGTAAATTATTCTCCCCATCTGTGGAGTCCTGTAGGGAGGCAGCTCCAAGGTAAAGGTAGATGGAATTCCTTTTAAAATTGTTTTAGACAATAAAAAGGATACAGCCAAACTTGCAAAAACACCTGTAAGAACCATTAAAGTAATGAAAAAAGCAGGTATGATGCTATCCAAAAAAGTACCTGTAAATGCAAAAAATGCTGCCGATAAAACTATTATCAGCGGGAACCTGCCGTTGCAGGGAACAAGGTTGTTGGTAATGATTGCTATCAGCCTTTCCCTTGGAGAATCAATAATTCTGCAGCCTATTACTCCGGCAGCATTGCATCCAAAACCCATGCACATGGTAAGGCACATTTTCCCGTGAGCACCTGCTTTTTTAAACATATGGTCCAAATTAAAGGCGACTCTGGGCAGATATCCCAAGTCTTCAAAAAGAGTGAACAAAGGGAAAAATATCGCCATGGGAGGAAGCATTACCGAAACAACCCAGGCCAGGCTCCGGTACATTCCGTCAACAATAATACCTCTCAAAAAGTCATTTATTCCCAAGCTTATGAAGGCAGCATCCAATTTATATTGAAAAGCAAGCAATATTTCAGCTAAAATCTGTGATGGAATATTTGCCCCTGTAATTGTAATCCAAAAAACAAACCCCAGCAAGGCAAGCATAATAGGTATGCCGAATTTTTTTGATGTTATAATATCATCGATTTTCTTGTCCCTGTTAAGTTTGTTAATGTCCTCCTTTACATATTTTAATTTTAATTCATTGGCATAATTATAATTATCCTCTGAAATCTTTTCTCTCAATTTCTCATCCTTATTAAAATATAATGATTTTTCAGCTTCTTCACCACTTATTTTCTGTACTGTTTTTTCAATTATATGCCTAAGCTCATCCATACCCTGGCCGGTCCTGGCAGAAGTTAAAACAAGGGGTATCTTTAGTTCTTTTTCCAAACCTTCTTTTTCAATTATAATATTTTTCTTCTTAGCTTCATCCATCAGATTTATGCAGAGAATAATTTTGTTTGTAAGCTCCGATATTTGAAAGACCAGGTTTAAATTTCTTTCAAGGCAAGTGGCATCAGCAACCACTACTGCTGCATCATAATTGCCATAACATAAAAAATCCCTGGTAACTTCTTCATCTTTAGAAGCTGTAAATAATGAATAAGACCCGGGAAGGTCTACCATAATATATTCACTTTCATTGTATTTAAACCGGCCTCTTGCTGAAACAACTGTTTTGCCGGGCCAATTTCCCGTATGCTGGTTAAGTCCCGTTAAATAATTGAAAACTGTGCTTTTGCCCGTATTTGGATTTCCTGCCAGGGCTATGATATACTCTTTGTCTTTTTTTTCTATTTCATATATATCCTTTAATGATTCCAATCTGACCGATTGTGCTGTAAGTCCCATGCTGCCGCCCCCTTATAAAACTTCAATAAACCTTGATTCTTCTTTCCTCAGGGCAATCATTGCCCCCCTTATCCTGTAAACCGTTAAATTGTTTTTCGGACCCTTTCTTAAGACTTCCACATTTGCACCTTTTGTAAGTCCCAAGGCAAGAAATCTTTCCTTTAAATAATCATGGGCTGAGTTTCGCTCAACCTTTACTGTTTTTCCAACACCAACATCAAATAGTTTCATAACAAATCTCCTGTAATATTTAAAATTTAAATGCATAAAATTTTTTAAGATATTTAGCCTAAGCTAACATTCTTAAACTATAATATGACATTACACAAATTTTGACACAAATTGCGGAGGACTTTATGAAGGAAGAATTTTATACTCTTAAGGGTTACAAAATAAAAAACGAGGAAGTGCTTTCATCCTCCATGGAGGATTATATTGAAATGATATTCAGGTTGTCACAAAAATCAGATATAGTAAGGGTAAGCGACCTGTCACAGGCCTTGAATGTACAGCCCCCTTCAACCAGCAAAATGATAAAAAGGTTAGCAAAGGATAATTATGTGTTTTATGAAAAATACGGATGCATAAAACTTACCGAAAAAGGAAAAAGCATTGGCAGCAAATTACTGGAAAGACACAGAATAATTTTTGAATTTTTAGAATGCATAGGAGTAAAGGAAAATATTTTGGAGCAGACCGAAATAATTGAACATGCAGTAAATGAGGAAGTTTTATACAGGTTAAACGAACTGACGAAATTTTTAAAGGACCAACGGGACAGTTAAGGACCGTCTACCTGCTGTCCCGGCTTTTATATTTCATTTATCATTAACTTATTTACCTTTTTTGAATAACATAATGTTAAAGAGTTACATTTAAGTGGAGGTAAGAATGGAATATATTTGTGAGCTTAAAAATATCTCTAAAAGATTTCATACAATAAATAACGAGACAAAGGCAATTGACGATATTTCATTTAAGGTTAAAAAAGGTGAAATAGTTGCTGTAGTAGGACCTTCCGGCTCGGGAAAATCAACGGTTTTATCTCTTATAGCCGGGCTTGAGAAGCCTTCAGAGGGAGAAGTAATTGTAAATACCAGTAGTATCGGTTTCATGTTTCAAAAAGACCAGTTATATGAATGGAGAAATGTTTATAAAAACTGTCTCCTTGGTTTAGAAGTAAAGAAGATGGATAATGAAGAAAATAAGATAAAGGTAAAAAAGATGCTTGAAAAATATGGATTGACGAATTTCAAAAACCATTACCCCAGCCAGCTGTCGGGAGGGATGAGGCAAAGAGCCGCATTAGTAAGGACTTTGGCAATTGAGCCTGAATTATTATTATTGGATGAACCTTTTTCTGCATTGGATTATCAGACAAGATTAGAAATAGGCGATGAAGTGGGAACAATTTTAAGAAATGAAAAAATAAGCACTATACTTGTAACTCATGACATCCCTGAAGCTGTAAGCATTTCGGACAGAGTTATAGTTTTCACCGAAAGGCCGGCCAAAATTAAAAATGAATATTTAATAGAATTTGAAGAGTTAATGGGTGAAAGAACACCCATGAAATGCAGAAACACCTTGACTTTTGGTGAATATTTCAGGAATATATGGAGGGATTTAGATGTGGAAAGAGAAAAATAAACCGCTTACACCTATATCAAAAGAGCACAATGAATATTTAAAGTCAGTCAACAATGAAAAAAAATTCATAAGGATTACTCAAATATTGATTTTTGTTTTTGGAATAATATTTTGGGAAGCAGCAGCCAGGAATAATCTCATAGATACATTTCTTACAAGCAGTCCGGGAGCAATTTTTGAACTGATTGTGAAACTTGTCAGTGACGGAAGCCTGTTTAAACATTTATATATTTCCACAATGGAAACCATAGGCGGGTTTTTTGCGGGTTCTCTGGGGGGCTTACTGATAGCAATACTTTTGTGGTGGTTTAGAAAATTAGCAAGGATAATGGACCCTTACATTGTTATTTTGAACAGCCTTCCTAAAACAGCCCTGGCTCCTATAATTATATTGTGGGTTGGAATGGGATATTCAGGAATTATTGCCACTGCTGCATCTATTTCAATTGTTGTTACCATTATGACATTGTATACGGGATTTTCCGGTGTAGAGACAGATAAAATTACCCTTTTAAAAACAATGGGAGCAAATAAATTTCAAGTTTTGAAAAAAGTAATAATTCCTGCCAATATACCAAATATTTTAAGTGTTATAAAAGTCAACATAGGATTATCCTGGATTGGAGTTATAGTAGGAGAATTCCTTGTTTCAAAAGCAGGGATCGGCTATTTGATATTGTACGGCAGTCAAACTTTTAAATTGGACCTGGTAATGATGGGGGTATTTGTTTTAGGAGTAATAGCAGCATTTATGTATGTCTTTTCTTCCTGGCTTGAGAAAAAAATAATTAAATATTAAAGATGCCCTAACCCTATTTTTCCGACCAAAGGGAGAGAAAAATAGCGGTAGGTCATTCGCAACGAATTCCCAATGTATGCGACCGAAGGGAGCAAATACATTGGTGAATGAAACTTCGAGATGCCCTAACCCTATTTGAACTGTCTCATGCGAGGCGGTTTTTTCTTTTATCTTGAAACATAATTTAAATTATGTTAAACTAAATCAGAAAATTAAGAAAGGAACA
>CAZAYQ010000143.1:0-4582 GCA_964489345.1 uncultured Clostridia bacterium
CTGTAAATCACCCCGATTTCTTATATGAATTAATAAAGATTATGATAGGATTTGTTGTTTCGCAAAAAAATCCGGATTTTAAAATGGACGATATTGGGATCGAACCAACGACCTCCACGATGTCAACGTGGCGCTCTAACCAGCTGAGCTAATCGTCCGATAATTTATATGATAGCATAGGAGCTCTCAAACTGCAATGCAAAAATACCTGCTGCTTCTCAATTTTTTTAAATTTAAAATTCTTTCCCCGCTAAATATTTATGTTATAGTATAATTTTTGATGTTCGTCTGAAAATTTGTCAGATGATAATGTAAGCCTGTAATTTTCAGCTGTATCATTCCATTCATGCTTGTTCTCTAATTTCTCATTGATTACTTTGGCTAAGTCACTAACATCCTCTGTTTTAAATGTTACTCCTATTCTATTATCGCTTATCAATCTTCCTAAGCTGCCGTGATTAGGAGCTATGATTGTTTTTTTCAGCCATGCTGCTTGTCCCAAATGACCGCTGACTCCTGTAAATGTCTTTCTGTAAGGCAATACAATAATGTCAGCTGCCTTTATGCACATGTAAAATTCTTCATCTGAAAGAAATCTCATCAGTAGTTTTACATTATGTTTATAGGATTCAATGTTTTTTTCTATAAAATTTCTGTCAAAATGCAGCTCTTTACCTGCTATCAGCAATTGAAACGGTTTTTGAACATATTTTAATGCTTCAAGCAATATGTCCAGCCCTTTATCATATCTTGTTCCTCCTATTGCCAATAGAACAGGTACATTGCTTTCTAAGCCTAAATTTGTAATTGCATATTCTTTAGTTATATTTTCAAAGTTAAAAAAAATAGGATGTTCAATTTGTTTAACATTCTTTATTCCAATATTATTTAATTGAGTTGATAAAAATTTTGTATGTACTATTCCCATATTTATTTGATTGAAAATTGCTTTTATACTTATATCTCTTAAGAAACTTTTATTTATTTGATGAAATGTTACAACTGTCTTATATTCACTAAATCTTGATAAAGCTAATCCAAAATACCTGTAAAATACATCTCCGTATAGAAAATGTATTATGTCCGGTTCTTCTAATTTTGCTATTGCTGAAAGCTCTTTAATCCAATTTAAATATTGTATTGCACTCCGAGTCTTAATATTTTTAACTTCTATCTGCCTTGTGCTTAATTCGCCAACTTTTTCCGGAATACAAATGACACTTTCATATTCTGCATTTACGGTTACGGCTTTGAAATAAGGAATGTGATGGCCGCCAACAGCAGTATCAACAAATAATATTTTCATTTAATCCTCCCTTGCTTTATGTTGCTTTCCAGCCTTTTGTTTTGGTAATCTAATCAAACTGCCGAACATTAAATCCATATCTTCAAGCCAGTTTGAATTCATACCGCCTGACGGCGTGAATGTCAGTTCACCGAAAAATATCTTTCCACCTATATTATAAAAATCTACCCTTACAAAGGGAAAGGGTTTAGATAGGTCTTCCGCATATTGAAACATCTCATGCAATCCTATGGGCTTTGGAATATAAAAATCTTCCGGAGCACCCTTGCTGTCTTTGTTAATCCGCTGCAAATTCCACTCTTTATCATAATAGTAATAATTAGGTTTGCCTTTTTCTCTTCCGACGCAAATCATAGCATATACAGCCTTACCGTGAAAACAATAGAATTTATAATCTTCAGGTAATCCTCCGCTTTTTGCTTCCAGCAGCTTTTCGCATACTATTTTGGGTACGATATATTTATATTGCATTTCCGCATTATTTAAATATTGTTTAGCCCTCCCCCATTCCTTCATGGTTTTAACTGCCTTGTCAATATCAAGCTTATTTTTATCAGGGCAAAATATATTAAGTCCACAGCCATTATTCCATTTTAGTACAAATTTATCAGGCAGCTTTTTCCAGTTTATTTCTTCCGGGCTGTTGTAAACTCCGTATAATTTATTAAGTAATTCTCCAAATCCGCACGAACTGACATATTCCCTGACCTCATATTTATCTGCACACTTTATTACCATAGGATTTTTGTAATATGTATTTAACTTTAACCATGACAACTTTTCATCAAAGGTTTTCGGATTTTTTAAATCGATTGGCTTTCCTTTTGATATGCGAAAAGTAACTATTGTATTTAATGTTGGGGAAATCACAGTTAATAATCTTCTAAAACATGTGTAGGCAGTTAATACAATCGGGTATTTTCTCAGTGTATGCATAATGCTTACCATCCTTATTTTTCTGCTTCTATTGCTCTTGCAGAAATTTCTTTATATGAAAAATGCTTCATCCCTTTAGATTCAGCAACCTTCCTCATCTTGGCAAGTTCATCCCCGTTATTTATGAGATTTATTAGTATATCATATATTTCGTCAATACTATCCTTATACAAAAATTTGCAGTTGCCTCCTAAATCCACATGGGTGGTTCCCTCCCAGTGTTTTACAACCATGGGTATTCCCAGGCCCACAACTTGTTCCCAGAATACAGAATGCCTGCCGGGAAAAACTGCTAAATCAGACGCTGCAAAGTACTTATAGCTGTCTTTTGAATCTATCCATCCTATATATTGTATCTTTTCTCCATCGGATAATTTGCAAACTTCTTCTTTTAGTTCATTGATTACCGAACCGAAAACAATGAGCCTGACCTTATCATTTTCAATCTTTTTAACTGCTTCCATCAGAAGGAGCGTTTGCTTTTTTGCGTTATCAATTTTTCCGCCTGTAATAATTAAAATATCATCGGGCTTAATGTTATGTTTCTTCCTTATTTTTTCTTTTAATTTCTTTTCCTTAGCTTCCTCAATCTTTTCATCGTCAGCACCCAAAAAGAGTACTTCCACTTTATCCCGGGGGATATTATAAACATCTTCTAAAAAATCCGCTCTGGCAGGTAGCACACCGTAAAATTTGCCTGTAAAAGGTTCTATTTGATGAGCACAGTATTTCCATATTATTTTATGGAGCATGTTTTTTGATATAAAATTTGTGGCACTGTTGGAAAAGTCCGCATGGTTATCCACATATATTTTCAGGTTCGGCTTGAGCTTTGCGTATTTTACCACATGTTTTATATCTAAAAACTGGCAGTTATGGATGAATATAATATCAGGATTTGATTTGGAAACAGCCCCATATGTCCCCTCAAACAGACCCAGTCCCTTGCTTAGAATTAGGTTCTTATATTCTAATCTTGTAACGGGTATCCCATATTCGTTAATATAGCTTGTGCCATGTTCCAGATAGGACCGCTTGCCATTTTCATCGAATGAAAGCAGAGAGCCTATAATTTCAACGTCATAACCCATTTTTTTATGAAACTTAGGCAGCATGTTTTCCTGATATGAGTAATTATCTATATAATAATTTCCTAAACATAAATGCAAAACCTTCAAAGCAACACTCTCCTATCAAATAGTTTTTTGAGTTAAAGAATTTAAAATATTATATTGAAATACCCTCTCATCCATAAAAATGTTTGTTAATGTGGTATAAAAATTCGTATATGCCATATAATCTGAATTTTATTATATATGATAAAAATTTATGCTTTACTTTTTTAGATTGTGAAATTTCAATAATTAGTTTATTTCTCAGCTCCTTGTCTTTTAAGAGGTCAGCCAAAGGGATGCCCTGCATTACTGCAGAGTTCAAACTGCTCACATATGCATATTTCAAATGCTTTACAAAAAAATCATGAGCCTCCGGCTGGGTTTTTTTGTCGATTGTATCTGCAACAAAGTCTTTGTACCTGTCACCTATTATGGCATAATCTTTGCATTTTCTAATATTGCGGGAATTCATAGAAGAGCCTTCTCTTTGGACATAATTATAGAAGCATAAGTCTATAGCCTTGATTCTACCGGCATAATATATAAGGCGGGGGGTGTACTCAAAGTCCTCGTGGTAAATGTCTTCATAAAAGTTCAGCTTGTTTTTAATCAAATGCTCCCTCTTAATTAAATAAAGCCACACCACAACAAACAACTCTTTTTCAATTAACCACCGGGGGCCGCTGATGGGATCTCCTGTATTGACAGCGTTATTGCTCCCTTTAATATAATTGCCCTCAGCATCCACCTTTTTGTGGCAGCCTTGAACAATATCCAGTTCATATTCTTCTGCAGTGTCAAATAGGACTTCAAGAGAGTTTTTCTCTATGTAATCATCACTGTCTATAAAAATAACATATTTCCCGCTTGCCTGCTGCAAGCCGTAATTTCTTGCAGATCCGATACCGCCGTTTTCTTTTTGAAAGAGTTTGATTCTGTCATCAGTCTCCATATATTTTCTAATTATACCAGCACTCTTATCTGTGCTGCCGTCATCCACATAAATAATCTCCATATGAATATTTTGACTGATAATTGATTCAATATTTCTTTTTATATAGCCTTCTACATTGTATACCGGAACAATTACACTAATTTTATACTTTTCTGTGCCTGCCATGTTTTCCCCCTATATCATTTTACATTTTGTCATCTGGTGCCTGGCACCATGGACTTCATCTGCCTATATTTACTTCCATTCCCAATCATGGCGTTCTATATCACT
>CAZAYQ010000144.1:0-2691 GCA_964489345.1 uncultured Clostridia bacterium
AGAAGAAAAATTCAAAGAAATTCAATGGGCATATGATGAAATAATGAACGGAAATACAGGCAGCACAGGCTATGGGTCCACATATACCGGCAGTAATTCAAGCAGCACAGGAGATTTATATTCTGTAAGACAATATGTCAATGTTGGAAGATTTCAAGAGGCTATGAGTATTCTTAGAAAAACAAGAGTAAGAAATGCAGAATGGTACTTCTTATCAGGCGTATGCTACGTGGGATTGGGTTCTATAAATCAGGGTTTGCAGCATATTCAGACTGCTGTTAATATGCAGCCTGCAAACATTGAATACCGGAATTATTTGAATCAAGTATACAACATGCAGCACTCATACCAGCAAAGAGCATATAGCTACGGCGGAAGAAGCTCAAGTTCGTTAGACTGCTGTGCTCAGCTTATCTGTGCAGACTGCCTGTGTGAATGTTTGGGAGGAGACCTTATTTCATGCTGTTAAAAAGTAAGGACTTAGCATACCTGGGTGTGCTGTTAGCTTTAAATCAAATCTTTATAATACTTTCATCGGTAATAGAAACCAGCACCCTGATACTGATGGCAGCAGCAGCATTGGTTGTCGGAGTTATAGTGGTTGAATTCGGTGGAAAAACAGGAATACTATTTTACATTGCATCATGCATATTAGGTTTTGTTTTAACCTTCAACAAGGTTGAATTTATTACATATATATGCTTTTTTGGTATTTACGGCATTATTAAACATTATATTGAAAGCAAAATATTAAACAAATACATATCCTATGCAATAAAAATTGCATCTTTTAACATTTCGCTTTTATTAATGTATTTCATAGCAAAACCTTTCATAAGCTTACCCCTCCAATGGCTGATGATTTTATCAGCCCAGGTATTGTTTTTTATCTATGACTACGCCTTCACAATATTTATAAATGTGTATATCAATTCCATAAAACCAAAATTACAAAAGTGAACCTTTGTGTCGAAAAATGAAAAAACCTCTAATATTCGTTGCTTATAAAAATGGATTATGCTAAAATTAATAGTGGTATTAGCATAAATAATTAATACCCTATATTAGGGTGCCATCTGCGCCTAATAATTTATTGGAGGATTTATGTTTAAAAAAGCAAAATATGCAATTTTATTATTATTACTGACAGTGTTATTGACATCATGTACTGAATCCGCGGATGCAGATGCAAATACACCCCTGACTCCTGGTGGAACAAATAATGAAGATATTGAAATTGTGCCTTCAGAACCTGAAATTTCAGAAGAAGAAAAGGCAAAAGAAGAGTTGGAAAAGAGAAGGGCTGAAAGAGAAGAGCTGGAAAAACAAAGAAAAGACCAATTGGGAGAATTCTATGTTCCCCTGATTCCCGTAGACCAGGAGAGGGATAAAAAGCAAGCTGAAGTAAAAGCCTTGTATGTAACAGGCTACACGGCCGGAAATGAATTAAACAAGGAAAATATAGATGCTTACAGTGCATACGTGAAAGCCCTTGAAGAAAAAGATACTCAAAAAGCAAGAGAATTAATTGACAGGGCTGAAAAAGCAAATAAATTTGAACGAATTGTAGGCATAGCCGCTGCTACTGAAATAAACGGCTTGGTTATAAATATTAAAGATGATAACGGCTTTATAACCTATAACAGCAATGTGGAAATTGTTCTGAATATGAATAAGGAAACACCGATTCCAATAAAAGATATCCATAATATGCTTAAAGTATTGAAGGAATATGATATATACACAATAGGAAGAATTGTTGCCTTTAAGGATAAGAACTTTGCTGTCAAGAGTCCTGAACATTCCATACAGCGAAAGTCCGGCGGAACATGGCTTGACCCAAACAGCGGAAATATTCCATGGATAAATCCCTTTGACCAATATGTGTGGGATTATAATGTGGCAATAGCCAAGGAAGCATCACTTATCGGATTTGACGAAATACAGTTTGACTATGTCCGTTTTCCGGACGGGGCTAAAACATACAACCCCATTACGGAATTCCCCGGCAGGGAGGGCAGGGATAAGGATGAAGCAATTGCTGAATTTTTGAAATATTCCAGAAAAGAATTAGAGCCCTACAATGTAAATTTAGGTGCCGATGTATTCGGTTTAATTACCAGGACATGGGATGATTATCCTGAAGATATAGGCCAGACCTGGATACTGATAGGAGAGCATGTGGATAATATTGACCCTATGGTTTATCCAAGCCATTATTCAACCGGCTGGTACAACTTGGAGAATCCCAATGCCCATCCCTACCTGGTCGTAAAGGGTGCCATGGAGGAGGCAATTGAAAAAAATTCATCTATGGAAAGGCCTCCTCTTATAAGACCGTGGATTCAGGATTTTGACTGGGCAGGCATTGCCTACGGTCCCGACAAGGTTAGAGATCAAATAATTGCAGCTAAGGAACTTGGCATATATGAATACATGATATGGAATCCAAGCAATGTTTATGACCCCTATGCCTTTATGGAAACGGAAAAGGAAAAGGCAGCCGCTTATCCCCTGGATAAGGGTGAGCTTGATTACAGAGAAAAATCACCTGCTGACGGAGCAGAGAAATTCTTAACAGGCATGCTTCAAGAAAGACACAGCTACACATATTTAATGACTCCCCTTGCAGACAGAGTAAAAGATTTTGACGAATTTGCAAAGCTTCAGGAAGAAGATAATATTAAGCTG
>CAZAYQ010000144.1:2791-4581 GCA_964489345.1 uncultured Clostridia bacterium
ACTATGAAAGTCAGACCAGCAAACAATGTACGCCTAATTAAAACACCTGTATATAATATAAAATCAAAAAGCTTGACAAGCTCAAATTTATTGGTATATAATAATTTCTATATATTTAAGCAGGTAGACCTGCAGGAGGCGAGGACAGATATGAAAAGATACAATGTAGCAATATTAGGGGCAACAGGTGCAGTTGGACAAGAAATGCTGACAGTTTTAGGAGAGAGAAATTTTCCGGTAAATGATTTAAAACTATTGGCAAGCGGAAGAAGTGCAGGAACTATAGTTGAATTCAACGGAAATAAATATACAGTGGAAGAAGCAAAAGAAACATCCTTTGAAAATGTTGATGTGGTTCTATGTGCCGCAGAAAACGACATAAGTGAAAAACTATCTCCTGCTGCTGTAAAAGCAGGTGCAGTTGTAGTTGATAATTCAAGTGCATTCAGAATGTACGACGAAGTTCCCCTGGTTGTGCCTGAAGTTAACGGAGAGGATGTTAAGGCTCATAAAGGAATAATTGCAAACCCTAACTGTTCAACAACTATTGCATTGACTGCAATAAATGAACTAAATAAATATTCTCAAATAAAAAGAATGATAGTCACTACCTTCCAGGCAGTATCAGGTGCCGGAGTCAACGGAATAAAGGAGCTGGACCGGCAGATTAAGGATATCAGCCAGGGTAAGGAAGCAGAAATAAATACATTCCAGTATCAGATTGCATACAATGTAATCCCTCAGATAGGGAGCTTTGATGATATGGGATATTCCCAGGAAGAAATGAAGCTGCAGAATGAAGGAAGGAAAATCCTCCACAATCCTGACTTAAAGGTTAACTGTACCTGTGTAAGGGTTCCTGTTTACAGAAGCCATTCCGAATCAATTACTATTGAAACTGAAAAAGAAATTACTCCTGAAAAGGCAAGAGAGCTTTTATCAAATGCCGCCGGTGTTAAGCTGATTGATGATTTGGAAAATAAAAAATATCCAATGCCCCTTGATTCATCAAACCAGGATTTAATTTACGTAGGAAGAATAAGAAAGGATATAAGCAAAGAAAATTCACTGGTATTATGGTGCAGCGGAGATCAGGTTAGAAAAGGGGCAGCTACAAATGCTGTACAAATAGCAGAAGTTTTGGCAAAGGAAAATTTAATCTGATGGAATATTGATGAGGTTGAAAGAAGCCTGCACAAATATTAAAGAAATAAAGAGACTGGCAAAGGTCTCTTTAAGGAATGTCCCCCGGCAGGGAGGTTTGACATGGACTATATTATTATATTGATGCTTTTTATATTGATTACAATAAGTCTTTTTTTACTTATAAAGCAATTGAAAAACAATTCAAAGGACCAGATAATATCTGAACTAAAAATTAATTTAAGAGAAAACAATTTAAATTTAATAGATGCTGTAAATGGGAAAATTGCCGAATCTGAGCATAAGCAGTTGAGGGAAATATTGACAAACAAGCTGGAAACAGTTGAGCGAATGGACAAAAACTCCAACAAACTGACTGAATCCTTTATGAATTTCAGCAATGATACATCAAAGACATTGAATGAAAATTTTACATCATTAAATGAAAGAGTCAGCCAAAACCTGGACCGGATAAACTTAAGGGTTGAAGAAAGGTTAAATGAAGGGTTTGATAAAACAAACAAAACATTTGCAAGCATTCTTGAAAGATTGTCAAGAATAGACGAAGCACAAAAGAAAATAGACAGCCTTTCTACAAATATAGTATCCTTGCAGGATGTTTTAACTGATAAAAAAAGCAGGGGAAC
>CAZAYQ010000145.1:0-4576 GCA_964489345.1 uncultured Clostridia bacterium
TGTTTTAACCAAAAAAGGTATTACAAATACTGTAGAGATGGATTTAAACTCCATGAAGGAGGAGTACGGGCTGACACCCGGGCAGTTTGTGGATTTAAAAGCTCTCATGGGGGATTCTTCGGACAATATACCCGGTGTAGCGGGAGTAGGAGAAAAAACTGCCCTTAAGCTTATGCAGGAATATAAAAGCCTGGACAATATATATGAAAACATTGATGATATAAAGGGCAAGCTGAAGGAAAAGCTGGAAACAGATAAAATGCAGGCTTACATGAGCCAGACCCTGGCACGTATTGTTACAGACATTCCCCTTGAATTTGACATTGAGGAATACAGGGTCAAAAAACCCGACATAAAAAAACTTTCTAAATTATATGACGACCTGGAATTCCGCCAGTTTAAGAAACGTCTTGCTGAGGCTCTGCCTGAAGAAGACAGGGGTCAAATATCAATGTTTGACACTAACAGGGCCAAAACCCCTAACAATATAGACATTATTTATATTGATTCAGAAAAAAAGGCAGCCGAAATAAGGAAAAGAATAAATGAAAATGCAATAATTAAATTTCTCATTGACGGTGATAGGGCATTTCTTAGCAAGGCTCTTGCCTTGGGTATTTCAGACGGTGAAAATATTTACTATATAGATTTTGATAAGGCGGACGAAAAAAGTGTCCTTGATAGTCTGGCAGAAATATTTGAAAGCAGTGAAACTGAAATCTGGGGACACAGCTTAAAAAATGAAATAATTTATCTTATGAAAAAGAATATTCAAATAAATAATATCTGCTTTGATTCAGAAATAGGCAAGTACCTTCTAAATCCGTCGGAAAGCTCTTATTCGATGGACAAGATTGCCTATGAATTTTTGAATATTGAAATTCCTTCCGAAAATCAGATTCTTGGCACCGGGGTGAAAAGAAAAACATTCAAAGAAATTGATCTTGAACAAAGAAAGGCATATATATTTAATTATTTAAACACTGTAAATAAAGTTAAAAAGCAAATAAGCCGGGATATCGAAGAGCTTAAGATGACTTCCCTCTATGAAAAAATTGAGCTTCCACTGATTGAGGTGCTGGCTTACATGGAATTTGTCGGCTTTAAAGTGGATATAAATGTTATTGATAAATTAGGAGAGCATTTTCAGGAAAAAATCACAGAACTTGAAAAAGACATATATGGGCTTGCAGGAGAGACCTTCAATATTAATTCTCCAAAGCAGCTTTCGGTTATCTTATTTGAAAAGCTGGGACTTCCTGTCATAAAGAAAACCAAGACAGGTATTTCAACAGACATTGAAGTTCTTGAAAGACTCAGTTCTGAACATGAAATAGTTGACAAAATCATTGAATACAGGTCGATGGTAAAATTAAATTCCACCTATGTGGAAGGGCTGAAAAATGAAGTTAACAAAGATACAGGAAGGGTTCACTCCGTATTCAATCAGACAATTGCATCCACAGGAAGGATATCAAGCACTGAGCCAAACCTTCAGAACATTCCAACCCGTACGGAAGAAGGAAGGGAGCTGAGGAAGGCATTTGTGACGGAGGATGATTTCATACTCTGCGATGCTGACTACTCCCAGATTGAGCTGAGGGTACTGTCCCACCTGGCGGATGAAAAAAATTTAATAGAAGCATTTGACCAGGGCTTAGACATACATGCAAAGACTGCTTCCCAGGTTTTTCATGTAAAACTGCCCGATGTAACTTCCGAGATGAGAAGAAGGGCAAAGGCAGTAAACTTCGGAATCGTTTACGGCATAAGCGATTACGGCCTTGCCAGGGACCTGAAAATTCCAAGAAAGGAAGCAAAAAAATATATTGATAATTATATGAAATACTATTCAAATATAGAAAAATACATGAAGGATATAGTAGAGCAGGGCAAGAGGGACGGCTATGTGACTACCTATTTCGGCAGGAGAAGGTATATTCCCGAGCTTTCATCCCGTAATTTCAACATCCGGTCCTTTGGAGAAAGAATTGCCCTTAACACTCCCGTCCAGGGGACAGCCGCAGATATTATAAAATCAGCCATGGTAGGCGTTTACTCAAGGCTTAAAAATAATAAAATGAAGTCAAGGCTTATCCTGCAGGTCCATGACGAACTGATTGTTGAAGCATATAAGGATGAGCTTGAAACAGTAAAAACAATTCTTAGTGAAGAAATGGAGAATGTGCTTGTTGATTTTAAAGTTCGGTTAAAGTCAGATATTAATACAGGCGGTAGCTGGTATGATGCAAAATAGACCAAAGGTAATAGTGATTACCGGAAGCATAGGTACAGGAAAATCCACTGCCCTGGAAATTATCAAAGACCTGGGCTTTACGGTTCTTGATTCGGATAAAATTGTTCATGAAGGCTACAATATAGGCAGTGAGCTCTATTATAAAATAATTGCCCATTTTGGAGACCAAGTATTAAAAGATGAAAAAATAGACAGACACTTGCTTGGGAAAATCGTTTTCAACAATGAAGAAAAGCTTAATGAACTAAATAATTTAGTCCACAGCTACGTATATGAAAAATTAAGAGAAGGCATAGAAAGTTGTTACGATAACGTAATATTTCTTGACATACCTTTAATATTGGAAACAAAAGATATACATGAGCCCATTTATGATGAAATATGGCTGATATATGTTTCAGAGGAAACTCAAAGGAAAAGACTTGCTGAAAGGGCCCTCAGGGAAAATAAAGACACTGAAGAAGTCCTTAAAATTATCGATAAGCAGATATCTATAGAAGAAAAAGCCTTTATGGTTGATGAAGTTATAAATAACGAAGGAACTCTTGAAGAACTTAAGGAAAATATAAAAGCTCTCATTGAAATAAAAAATATGGGATGGTGACTTATGGCCAGGAGAAAAAGAGTATACAGCAGAAGGAGAATAAGGATTAATTACGGCAGGCTTGCCCTTTTAGCTGCCGCCCTTGTTCTTCTCATACTGCTTGTGGTGAAATTATTCAGCAGGAACACATACATTTCAAAGGTTGAAAAAGCATTAGACAGGGAAATAACTAAGATAGCCGGGTCCATCAGCACTGTTTCCAAAATTGATGCGGTCATTTATGAAAATGACGGAATAAAATATACAAATCAGCACGAAGGCATTAAAAAGCACTTAACCTTTGAGGGAAGCCAGCCGGAAGATGGTGACAGGGCCGGTGACGTGAAAATGCTGCTTGAAAAGCTGGTAAATTCTGAAAAAACTAAAGAAGTTCTGCCTGAGCTCCCGCAGAAGGAAGACGGTTATTACTGGATTGAAGCAGACATTTTTACAAGGGACAAAGTTCTGATTTTTACTACAAAGGATGAATACAACTTTGATTTATACTACGATATTGGAAATAAGACTGTATATGTAAAAGAAAAATATTACGATGAATTCAGCAAGAAATACAACAAAGCCGGTTTCCGGGGCTACAAGGCTTCCGATGAATTCACAGATATCTTGGAAGACCTTGTGAAAATTCCAGACCAAAATAATTCCGGCATGGAAATTCCGGAGACTAACCAATGATGAAAATTGTTAATACAGCCAAGATGCTTTTTTCCGGCGACAAGATAGGCTATCTGATGATTTTTGCAGCGGGCTGCTTGTGGGGCACAATAGGAATGTTTGTTAAACTGCTGGCCGGCACAGGGGCAGGAACATCATTAACAGCATTCATGAGATTGTTTATGGGATTTTTGATACTTATACCCATAATGCTTCACAAGGGCGGCATAAGCATGTTTAAAATAGATAAAAAAGGACTGGGACAATGCTTGATGCTTGGCATATTGTCACAGGCTCTTTTTAATTACAGCTATAATGTAAGCATTGAAAGCATTGGAGTTGCTACAGCATCCATACTATTATACACAGCGCCTGTTTTTGTTACTGTCATGTCAAGATTTTTATTCAATGAAAACATAGGAAAAATTAAAATTTTTGCATTGATAATTAATATTACAGGGTGTTTTATGATGGTTACAGGAGGGAATCTGTCAGTTTTAGAAATATCTGCCACAGGGATACTATTTGGTGTTTTGGCGGGCTTTCTCTACAGTCTGGTAACAATAATAGGAAAGATTGCCTCAGGCGATACTCATCCTTATACTCTTGTATTTTACAGCTTTTTGTTCGGATGTTTGGCCTTAGGCATATTCACCCGGCCCTGGGAATCAATAGAAGCTGTATCCGGCTTGAAATTTTGGACCTATGCATTGGCTTACGGCCTAATACCAACCGTGACATCATATTTACTCTACATGGGAGGCTTGAGGAAGAAGCTTGAAATTTCAAAAGTTCCTGTAATTGCATCAATAGAGGTTGTAGTTGCAACGTTGATAGGAGTTATAGTCTTTAAAGAATATATAAATTACATAAGTGTGCTGGGAATTATAATCCTGCTTTCATCCATAATTATTATGCAGGTGCCAGGCACCGGCGGATAAAAGTTTAAGTCGTCATATGTCAAAAATAAGTATTGATTATGATTAAAATTGAATATATAATAAAGGAAGAGGAGGGATGATATGGAAGAAGTAAATGCAAGCTGCGGAATGCCGATGGATTCC
>CAZAYQ010000146.1:0-4538 GCA_964489345.1 uncultured Clostridia bacterium
TCCTGAATGCCTCTTAACTGCCATCCTCTTGATGAAAGCCATATTGCCCTGGAGCATGTATCCATGAATAGAATTGTTTCACCGGATAAGGCCTTGTCGATACATTCCTGCAATGTCTGCAAGACTCCTACTTCGGCAATGGCAATATTTGTCTGAAGGATTCTGTTTTCAAGTTCAACCCCCCTGCCTCTTTCCAAACTTTCCAAATTTATGGACTCCATTAATGTTTGAAGAGCATATTCGCTTATGGAATCCTTTGTTGTCATACCGTCAACATAAAAAAGCAGTATTTTCAGCTTTTTATTTTTCCCTATCTTCATATTGCGAAAAACTATATCATCGGCATCTTTAAATACTTCTTTTAAAACCGTTTCATTTCTTTTTAAATCCTCATCAACATTTATGTCAGCTAAGTTCTTATAAATACTCATAGTTTCTCCTAAATACCTAAATATTTTTTGCTATTATAGCTGCCAAAGCAATTAGTCCGTAAATAATTCCTGTAATCCTGACAATTTTATAATCCCTGTGATAATTCCTTCGTTTAAAGTCCTTGCTGACTTTGAATATTAACATATAGCTTATAATCAGAAAGATTATAATGACATCGGTGTTTAAAATTGTTTTTATATTATTTATTAAAGACATAATTTCTCCTTTTTGCAGATTATCTATAGCAATACTAATATTTACATAAACCGCTTTATATATACCCCAAAAATAATAATATGGAATTAATGCACATATTAATAATTTAATTGCAAATAATAAATCGGGACAAATTAAACTTGGAGGTATTATGTGAAATACATAGGAAATAGTATAACTAAAATCGACGGTTATGAAAAGGTAAGAGGTACGGCAAAATACACAACTGATTATGTAAATAAAAATATGCTTTATGCTCAGTTGCTCATAAGCCCCTATGCTCATGCTAAAATTGTTTCGATTAATACAAATGAAGCTGAGTTAATGACCGGTGTTAAAGCAATTTTAACAGGCAAGGATTGCCCTTTATTGGTAGGAGTGCTGTTAGAGGATAAACCGATTCTTGCAAGAGACAAAGTCAGGTATCATGGAGAGCCGGTTGCAGTAGTTGTAGCTGACAGTGAACTTGAAGCAAAAAGGGCAGTACAAAAAATTAAAGTTGAGTATGAAGAGCTTCCTGTTATTAATTCAGCCTCTGAAGCATTCAGCTTAAACGATGTATTGGTCCATGAGGATATAAATAATTATAGGATATTAAAACCGGTTTCTCCCGTTCCAAACACCAACATTGCTAACTTAGTGAAAATAAGAAAGGGTAATATAAAAAAAGGTTGGGATGAAAGTGAATTTATAGTTGAAGCAGAATTTTCACTTCCACAGTCAGACCATGTGGCATTAGAAACAAGAAATGTAAGATGTGAAATAAAAAAGAATGGAAAAGTAGAAATAAACACCTCCACCCAGGGACCATTTGCGGTAAGAGAATTTTTAAGCAGATATTTTCAAGTTCCAAGCGGAAATATTGTCGTTAATACACCATATGTGGGAGGTGCTTTTGGCGGAAAAGCAGCAGTTGATTTAGAATATATAGCTTATCTTGCTTCAAAAGCAGTTAACGGCAAATTGGTGAAAATTGTTAACAGCAGGGAAGAAGATATGATATCATCCCCTGTAAAATTAGGCTTAGAAGCTAAAATAAAGCTTGGTTGTTCAAAGGATGGTATATTAAAAGCTGCCGAATTAACATACTTGGTTGATATAGGGGCATATTCAAATATGGGGGTGGGAATTACCAGATCCATTGCCACCGACTGCACAGGACCTTATAACATTGAGAATGTTTATTGTGATGCCTACAGCATGTATACCAATCATCCCTTTGTTACATCCTTTAGGGGTTTTGGTCATGGAGAGTATACATTTGCCATAGAAAGAGCTATTGAATTATTAGCCCGTCAAGCTGGAATTGATCCCTTAGACCTGCGTATTAAAAATGCAATTAAAAGCGGAAATACTTCTCCAACCATGACTGATTTATCCGAAAGTAATTTAGGTAATTTAAATAATTGCCTGCAGCGATTAAAGGAAATGATGAATTGGAATCCTAATAACATTGTTACGGATTTAGGAAATGACAGAGTGCTGGCTAAAGGAATAAGCTGCTTGTGGAAATCTCCTTCAACTCCTGTCAATGCTGCTTCCAGCGCCATAATAACCATGAATCCCGACGGCAGTATTAATATTAACATTGGCTCAGTAGAATTAGGCCCGGGCACAAAGACCGGATTTACCCAAATGGCTGCAGAAAAATTAGGATTGGAAGTTAATCAGGTTCATGTAAATATTGATGTAAACACATCAATAAGCCCTGTTCATTGGAAGACTGTTGCCAGCATGTCTACCTTCATGGTTGGAAGGGCAATAGAAGAAGCCTTAAATAATACAATAGTTCAAATAAAAAAAATAGGAAGCTCCGTTTTAAGATGTCCTCCTGAAGATTTGGAAGTTGGATTCGGCAGAGTATATGTAAAGGATGAACCGGCTTATTATATAGATTTAAAGGATTTAGCCCATGGCTATCAATATACAAACGGCAATTCCATAGGAGGACAAATAATTGGTCATGGGAGCTATATAATGAGGCATTTATCAAAGCTCAATGAACAAACAGGGGAAGGTAAGTCAGGTCCCACCTGGACTGTTGGTGCACAAGGTGTAGATGTTATTTATGATAATAAAAACTATACATATAAGGTTATAAAGGCATATTCGGTAATAGATTCGGGACCGATAATAAATCCTTCATCTGCAAGAGGCGTTGTAATGGGCGGAATGTCAATGGGATTGGGATTAGCCACAAGAGAAGGTTTTATTTTTAGCGGCAAGGGAATCATTGAAAATAATCAATTAAGAAATTATAAACTGATAACTTTCGATGAAAATCCGGAGTATGTTGTTGATTTCATCCAAACTAGTCAAATGGACGCTTTTTACGGCTCAAGAGGTATAGGAGAACATGGATTGATAGGTATGCCTGCTGCTTTAGGAAATGCAATATCAGCTGCAGCTGAAATTAATATACGTGAATTGCCGATTTTACCCGAAACAATTTTTAAAATGAAGGAGGTATCAAAATGATTTCTTTTGACTTTGAATATTATAGACCAACTTCTGCTGATGAAGCGGTAAACTTGTATATTGATTTGGATAATAAAAATAAACAGCCCGTTTATTACGGAGGAGGTACAGAAATAATCTGTATGGCACGCTTAAATAAAATTAATACCGGTGCTGTTATTGATATCAAAGAAGTACAAGGATGCAGGGATATAAAAATAAATAATGATAAAATTGAAATTGGTGGTGGTGCTACATTGACTGAAATTTGTGAACGAGATGTTTTTCCGATGCTGACTAAGGTTCTGAAAAATTTAGCCGACCATACTTCAAGGTGCAAAATAACCATTGGAGGTAATATTTGCGGTAAAATTCCATACAGAGAAGCTGTATTACCCCTGATGCTTTGTGAGAGCACCTTGGAAATAAACGGTCCAAGCGGCTTAAAAACAGTTAATATAAATGATGTTTTTAATAAAACATTAAAACTTAATAAAGGTGAATTTTTATCCCGCATTATAACTGATAAAGAATATGCTTCAATACCCTTTATGTGTATTAAAAAAACTAAACACGAAAGGGTTGATTATCCGCTGATAAGTATTGCTGCCATTAAAAAGAAAAATAAAATCCGAGCCGGCTTCAGCGGTGTATGCTCCTATCCTTTTATGCAAGACAAAATTAATATGAAAAAATTAGAGAAGTCCTTTCCGGAGCAGATTATATCAGATAATTTAAGCTCTAAAGAATACAGAAGTTTTGTACTGAATAATGCTTTAAAAGACATAATTGAGGGGTTGGAGGTGTAAAATGTATAAACTGCTGACAAAATCATTAATAGAGCTTAATATAAACGGTGAAAATAAAACAGCAGCAGTAAGACCTGCTGATACACTTTTATATATACTTCGGAATGAACTTGAATTGCTTGGAGCTAAAAACAGCTGTGAAAACGGCGATTGCGGCAGTTGTACAGTACTATTGGATGGATGGCCTGTAAAGTCTTGTATAATGCTTGCCGTAGAAGCAGTAGGCCACAAAATAACAACAATAGAAGGGCTTAAAGATACTCCCATACAAGCAGCATTTTTAGATAAGTTTGCTTATCAATGCGGTTACTGCACTCCCGGATTCATAACAACCTGCCATTCATTAATCAGCAATCATCCCGATGCCGATGATGAAACAATAAAGGAATGGTTAGAATCAAATTTATGCCGCTGCACAGGATACGAAGAGATAAAAAGTGCGGTTAAAAAGGTATTAAGTAAATAAAAATAAAATAGGGTTAAGAAATTTGTTTATTTTTTAACCCTATTATTCATCTCCTATATGCCGCGTTATTCAGAAAGAGATACGGCATAATTAAGTGAGCTGCCAACAGAATATATACCGATTTTTTCAACTCTTCCTTTTTCAATAAATTCAAATAT
>CAZAYQ010000147.1:0-4529 GCA_964489345.1 uncultured Clostridia bacterium
ATATAATTAAGGTCAAAGATAGTCAAAGTCAAACACCCTTTGTGACAAAGGCCTAAAGACCGGGTAAGGAGGTGCGGAGTGTCAAATCTAAGCGATATAATTGAAAGTTTTATAAAAGAATTAATGGATGCAAACAATAATGATGCAATAGAAATTCAAAGAAATATACTGGCGCAGCAGTTTGATTGTTCTCCATCTCAAATAAATTACGTTCTTACTACCCGCTTTTCCAATGACAGAGGATATGTGGTGGAAAGCAGAAGAGGCGGAGGGGGCTATATAAGAATTTTCAAGGTCCGGTCCTCAATGGAGGAAGAACTTAAGCTTATATTGAATGAAACAATAGGAGTAAGCATTACATTAAATAAAGCAATTGATTTAGTAAATGCACTTTTGGAAAGAGAAGTGATAACAGAAGACCAAAAGAGAGTTATGCAAAGTGTTTTGAGCGACAGGGTTTTAAATATTGTTGCATATGAGGACAGAAACAAGCTGCGGGCTGATTTATTGAAAAAGATGATATTGGTATCCATGGAACATGATGATTATTAAATGATTGGAGGGGTAATATTATGTTATGTAATGAATGCGGTAAAAATGAGGCAAATGTGCATTTAACCCATATAATTAACGGAAAAAAGACAGAAAGCCATATGTGCGAAGAATGTGCAAAAAAGAATCAGGCAATTTTAAACTCGAATATTTCAATGGAGAATTTGTTCTCGGCAATGCTGAACAATAGCTTTAACAATAAAACATACTTACCGGCAAAGTCCTGCCCAAATTGCGGCACAACATACGAAAACTTCAGAAATACAGGAAAGTTCGGCTGCAGCCACTGCATTGATTCCTTCAAGGGAAGATTGAAACCTGTAATAAAAAGCATGCAGGGTTTTGACAGGCATACAGGGAAAATCCCCAAAAGAGCAGGGGGAGACTACAGGGTTCAAATGGATATTGAAAGGTTGAAAAATGATTTGAAGGCTGCTGTTGAAAGAGAGGAATATGAATTAGCGGCAGAGCTGAGAGATAAAATTCACCATATGGAAGGTAAAAAGGGGGATGAGTGATTTGGGAAACAATGATATTGTAATAACCAGCAGAATCAGGCTTGCAAGAAATTTAAAAAATTATAAATTTCCTGTAATTATGACTGGGGCAGAATCAAACTGTGTGATTGAAGAAATAAACAATTCTCTAAACAAGCATGATGAAAATTATAAACTGACTTATATGAAGGACCTGACTGATATAAAGAAAAATTCCCTGATTGAAAATCACATTATTTCTCCTGCATTGGCAAACAAAAAGAGCGAAGGGGCATTCCTTCTGAGTCCCGACAAAAAAGTTTCAGTTATGATAAATGAGGAAGACCACATAAGAATTCAAACAATAGAAGATGGTTTATCCTTGAAGCAATGCTGGGAGCTGAGCAATAATGTTGATGATATTATTGAGGAAAGTGTTGATTATGCATTTGACAAAGAATTGGGCTATATTACTGCCTGCCCCACTAACATAGGAACAGGCATGAGGGCATCTGTAATGCTCCACCTGCCGGCCTTGTCCATAACAAATCAAATCGACAAGCTTCTTTACGGGGTTTCCCAGTTGGGAGTTGCCGTAAGGGGAGTATACGGGGAAGGGACAAAGTCCATAGGACATTTGTATCAAATTTCAAACCAGGGAACATTAGGTGTTTCTGAGGAAGCATTAATTGAGAAAATAGATCAAATTGTAATGCAGATTATCGATAAGGAAAAGAGAACAAGAGAGCACTTGTTGAAAAACAATTACGATGAGCTGGAGGATGATTTTTACAGGGCTTACGGTTTATTGACAAATGCAAGAAAAATATCGGCTGATGAAGCAATGAAACTTTTATCCCTGATTAAGTTTGGAAGTGAAATGGGAATAGGACCCAGGGCAAAGGGCAAGAATATATACCGGCTTATGGTTAGGATACAGCCAAATAACATTTTAACTATTGAAGAAACAGAACTTTCCCCTGTGGAAAGAGATAAAAAAAGAGCAGAAATAATAAGACGCGAATTACTGTCTTAAGAAATTACAAAAAGGAGATGAAAATATGTTGGGTGGATTAAATAATTCTGCAAGAAATGCACTAGCGCTTGCTCAGGAAGAAGTAAAAAAATTTAAACAAAATGTTCTTGGTACGGAACATATTTTACTGGGACTGATGCTTGAAGAGGAAAGTATTGCAGGAAAATTGCTGAGAGATAAATTAAATACAGATAAAGTAAGAGAAATAATTAAAAATTCAACAGGCATGGGCGATTCCGCACCTGAATTTATTACCGTGAGCCCGAGGAGCAAATATATAATTGAGCTTGCCCGTCAATTTGCAGCACAGCTTAAAATGCCTTATGTGGGCTCAGAGCATATTCTGCTTGGACTTATAGAGGAAGGGGAAGGTATAGGAGCCCAGATTATTAAAGCAGTTGCAAACTTAAGTGATTTAAAAAATGAAGTGCTTATGTCTATGCAGGCAGGAGGGGGCCAGGGACCGGTTAATCCCAATATGGGGGGCGGCATGGCACAGCAAAATTCAAATACCAAGACTATTGATAAATACGGCACTGATTTAAACCAGCGTGCCAAGGAAGGAGGTCTTGACCCTGTCATAGGGAGAGAAGATGTTATTGAAAGGGTTATTCAAATATTATCAAGGAGAACAAAAAACAACCCTGTTTTAATAGGAGAACCGGGTGTTGGCAAAACTGCCATAGCGGAAGGTCTGGCACAGGAAATTATTAAAGGAAATGTGCCTGAAACTTTGAAAGATAAGCGGGTAGTTACTCTGGATATGGCAGGTATGGTAGCAGGTGCAAAGTACAGGGGTGAATTTGAAGAAAGGCTGAAAAATTCCATAGATGAAATAATAGCTGACGGGAAAATCATCCTGTTCATTGATGAACTCCATACGATAATAGGAGCCGGTGCTGCTGAAGGTGCAATGGATGCATCTAATATTTTAAAGCCTGTTCTGGCTAAGGGAGAACTCCAGGTTGTTGGTGCAACAACTATAGATGAATACAAAAAACACATTGAAAAGGATGCGGCTCTTGAGAGAAGGTTCCAGCCTGTAACAGTTGAGGAGCCCACAGTTGATGACACCATAAGAATACTTCAAGGGCTGAGAGACAAATACGAAGCCCATCACAAGGTGGCAATAACCGATGAAGCAATAGAAGCAGCATCAAATCTATCTCACAGATATATTTCCGACAGGTTTTTGCCTGATAAGGCAATAGACTTAATAGATGAAGCAGCTTCAAGGGTAAGGTTAAAATCATCAACTGCCCCCAAAGAATTAAAGGAAATAGAAGATAAAATAAAAAGTGTTGACACTGAAAAAAGAACCGCAATTAACAATCAGGATTTTGAAAAAGCAGCATCATTAAGGGATGAAGAAAAGAGATTATCCGATGAACTGGATAAACAAAAGAAATTATGGGCTGCAAAAAATATAAAGGATATAAAAATCGTCTATGAAGACATTGCAGATGTAGTAGCCCAATGGACAGGAATTCCTGTTAAAAAGCTTCAGGGGGATGAGTCGGAAAGACTTCTTAATATGGAGGAAATTCTCCATAAAAGAGTAATAGGTCAGGAGCCGGCTGTTGAGGCATTATCAAAAGCAATAAGGCGGTCAAGGGTAGGCCTTAAGGACCCTAAAAAGCCTATCGGTTCATTTATATTCCTTGGTCCTACAGGAGTGGGGAAAACTGAGCTGTCAAAGGCACTTGCTGAAGCAATGTTCGGGGATGAGGATGCCATGATAAGAATTGACATGTCTGAATATATGGAAAAGCATTCAGTGTCAAAAATGATAGGGTCGCCTCCCGGATATGTGGGATTTGATGATGGAGGCCAGTTGACGGAAAGGGTAAGAAGAAAACCCTATTCTGTAATATTGTTTGATGAAATTGAAAAGGCACACCCGGATGTATTTAACATCCTTCTTCAAATACTTGATGACGGCCGTTTGACAGATGCCAAGGGAAGAACGGTAAACTTTAAAAACACAGTGGTTATCATGACATCCAATGTTGGTGCATCTACCATTAAGAAACAAAAAACTCTCGGCTTTGCAGCAAGTTCAACCAATGAGGAAAAAGATGAATACGAAAAAATGAAGGAAAATGTGCTGGGCGAATTGAAGAGAACATTCAGACCTGAGTTTTTAAACCGTATTGATGAAATAATTGTCTTCCATTCTTTGAACAAGGACCATATAAAAGAAATTGTATCATTGATGATAAACAATCTGTCAAAGCGTCTTGACGAAATGGGTATTCATATCCAGGTGGACGACAAGGCAAAAGACTTGCTGGCAGATGCAGGATTTGACCCGGTATTCGGAGCAAGGCCTCTCCAAAGAGAAATAAGAAGACAAATAGAAGACAGACTATCTGAAGAATTTCTAAAAGGAACCATAGAGAAAGCAGATACTATTAAGGTTACAACTGATGACAAGGAATTGATTTTCAGCAACGACAGATAAA
>CAZAYQ010000148.1:0-4512 GCA_964489345.1 uncultured Clostridia bacterium
CTGAAGCCCATGGGTGCAAATGTGTCATCAAGTCCCATGATTATTTCTTCAGTTTCTTTTTGTGTTTCCTGAGCACAGCCGACAGCCATAATTGTGATTAAAACTAATAAAGCTGCTGCTACAATCCATTTCAATACATTTCTTTTCATTTTTCTTCTCCTTTAATTTTAAAATATTGCAGATTCCGCACTCAAATTTATTTGCTCCTGTTGGTCGTGTAAATATGGTGCTCCTTGTGTTTGACCTACCATCCATCTCATATTTGGGGACATTCCTTCAAAAGCTATCCCCAAAGGGTCACCTGATTTGGAAGGTGTGTCCCCATACCTTTCTTCTCGTATCGCAGGCTCCATCACCAATTTGTTCGCTCCTTGCGTCACGCAATTTGGGATTGCGCTGCGTAAGACTTACCATCCTTCTCATATTTGGGGACATTCCTTCAAAAGCTATCCCCAAAGGGTCACCTGATTTGGAAGGTGTGTCCCCATACCTTTCTTCTCGTATCGCAGGCTCCATCACCAATTTGTTCGCTCCTTGCGTCACGCAAATTGGGATTGCGCTGCGTAAGACTTACCATCATTTTCTTTCTCCCTCTGGTCGAAGAAAATGGGTCAAGTCTTAAAAAAAACTCCCGTCCTAGGATATCCTAGAGGACGGGAGAAATTCACGTGGTTCCACCTCTTTTTGCTGACATTTCACAATATCAGCCTCAATAAGTACTATCATACTCTTGCCCTGTAACGGGGGCTTTCCCGAATAAGACTACTATAATTCATCCATTTGCTCAAAGGTGTGTTCAATATAGGTTTTTATGCATTTCCATCTACCATGCACTTTCTGTAAAAAACTTCTATACCTACTATTCCTTGTCACAGCATTTATCACTGAAAACACATTAACATAAATTTTTATAATTGTAAAGAACTATTTTTTTAATTGTTTATAGACTGCCTTAGGGGGTATATAAATAAAAGCGGTAAATTTATTCTGCATTTATAAGTTGGTAACAAATGTTACGGAAGCGATTCTTAAAATGCATTATGATTGAGTCAACAAACAAATAATAAAAATCGGAAGGAGACCTATATGGGTACACAGGAAAATTTAATGTTTTGCTACCAATGCCAGGAGACGGCAGGTAATAAAGGCTGCACAAAGGCGGGGGTATGCGGGAAAAAATCCGATACTGCCGGCCTACAGGACTTATTAATTTATACATCAAAGGGATTGTCAGAGATAACTACTAGACTGAGAAATGAGGGAAAAGAAGTATCGTCAGATGTTGACAGCTTAATTACCTTAAATTTATTTACAACTATTACAAATGCAAACTTTGACAATGATGTTTTTAGAGACAGAATTAAAATGACTTTAAATGTAAAATCTGATTTGACATCTCAATTATCAAATAAGGAAGGATTATCAGAAGCAGCTTTATGGAGCGGAGATACAAATGAGTTTGAAGAAAAAGCAAAATCAAGCGAAGTGGGTGTTTTAGCCACAGCAAATGAAGATGTTAGAAGCTTAAGGGAGCTTATAACCTACGGTTTAAAAGGTTTGGCGGCATATGTGAAACATGCAAATGTACTTGGCTATGATGACAAAGAAGTAAATGCATTTATGCAGGGTACATTGGCAAAACTGCTTGATGATTCATTGACAGTTGATGAACTGGTTGCCTTAACACTTGAAACGGGAAAATTCGGAGTAAGCGGTATGGCATTGCTGGACAAAGCAAATACAAGCACTTACGGAAATCCTGAAATCACAAAGGTAAATATCGGAGCAGGGAAAAATCCCGGCATATTAATTTCAGGTCATGATTTAGGTGACTTGGAGCAATTGTTGAAACAAACAGAGGGCACGGGAGTGGATGTATACACTCACTCAGAAATGCTGCCGGCCCACTACTATCCGCATTTAAAGAAATACAAACATCTGGTTGGAAATTACGGAAATGCCTGGTGGAAACAAAAAGAGGAATTTGAATCCTTCAACGGGCCGATTTTAATGACTACAAACTGTATAGTACCTCCAAAGGACAGCTATAAGGACAGATTGTTCACAACGGGTTCAGCAGGATATCCGGGATGCAAGCATATTGAGGGAAAAATCGGCTCAGAAAAAGATTTCTCTGAAATTATTGAAGCAGCTAAAAGGTGCCAGCCACCTGAAGAATTAGAAACAGGAGAAATTGTTGGCGGATTTGCACATGAGCAGGTATTTGCAGTAGCTGATAAGGTTGTAGATGCTGTTAAATCAGGAGCAATAAAGAAGTTCTTTGTAATGGCCGGCTGCGATGGAAGGGCTAAGTCAAGAGAATATTACACTGATTTTGCAAAAGCATTGCCTGAAGATACAGTTATCATGACAGCAGGCTGTGCAAAGTATAAATACAATAAGCTTGATTTAGGAGATATAGGCGGAATCCCGAGAGTTCTTGATGCAGGGCAGTGCAATGACTCATATTCACTTGCTTTAATAGCTTTAAAATTGAAAGAGGTTTTTGGACTTGAAGATATAAATGATCTGCCATTAGCATTCAATATTGCATGGTACGAGCAAAAAGCAGTTATAGTATTGCTGGCCCTCCTATATTTAGGAGTAAAAAATATTCATTTGGGACCGACATTGCCTGCATTCCTTTCACCCAATGTTGCAAATGTATTAGTTGAAAACTTTGGCATAGCAGGAATCGGTACTGTAGAAGACGACATAAAGCTCTTCTTGGGAGATTCAACAGTTACTGCGTAAAAGTAAATGTATTTAAATTAATAGAATGGAAATGATAGGAGAATAAGGAGGTTAATATGGCAAAAGAAATTACAAAGGATATGTATATTGGAGAAGTATTGCAGATAGATCCCGGCTTGGCAGGTGTCTTGATGGAAGCAGGAATGCATTGTATCGGATGTCCGTCATCACAAGGGGAATCTCTTGAAGAAGCAGCTATGGTACACGGTTTCAATGCAGATGAGCTTGTTAAAAACTTAAATGCTTATTTAGCTCAGTAAATTAATAGTAGAAGAGAGCATGCATGAGAATGCTCTCTTCTTTAAGAAGACAAGATATAGAAAGTTTAAGAAATATTCAATAAATATTTTAGGGACATTCCTTCAATGAAGGTATGTCCCTATGTGATCTGTGTATTTAGAATAAGCTTATACCAAATTTCTGCCAAATTCCCTGCATCTTTCCAAGGCTTCATCGTCCGGATTCCAAAGCTCCTTAATACCTTCGTTAACAACATCAAACTTTGCTTCTTTCAGCTGGTCAGTAATAATTTTTACGGCTTCACCGCTCCAGCCGTAGCTTCCGAATGCGGCAGCTTTTTTATTTGTAAATTTCATACCTTTCATCATTTCCAAAATTCCTGCAGCAGCAGTAAGAATACCGTTATTGATTGTTGATGAACCTACAAGAACCATTTTTGACTTGAAGATTTCTGTAATTATATCATTCTTGTCCCTTTGTGCACAGTTAAACAATTTAACATCAACATCTTTATCTTTTGACCCTATACCTGCTGCAATTGCTTCAGCCATTCTTTTTGTACCCTTCCACATGGTGTCATAAACAAGAGTAATTTGGTTTTCTTGATAGGACTTGGCCCATTCCATATATTGGGTAATTATTTGAAGCGGATTTTCTCTCCATATTATTCCATGGCTGGGGCAAATCATTTCAATAGGTATGTTTAATGCAACAACTTCTTCTATTTTGCCCACAACAAATTTGCTGAAGGGGGTTAAAATGTTGGCGTAATACTTAATTGCTTCATTATAGAGCTCATCATTATCAACTTTGTCATTGTACATTAACTCCGATGCATAGTGCTGGCCAAAGGCATCGTTGCTGAATAAAATATTTTCTCCGGCCATGTATGTCATCATTGAATCCGGCCAATGAAGCATTCTTGCTTCAACAAAGACAAGTTTATTTTTACCTGTATCCAGGCTGTCGCCTGTTTTAACTTCAACAAAGTTCCAGTCCTTATGGTGGTGGCCTTTAATGATTTTAGCCCCATTTTTTGTGCAGTAAATAGGGGTTTCAGGAATTTCCCTCATCAAGTCGGCTAATGCACCCGAATGGTCTATTTCTGAATGGTTTGCTATTATGTAGTCAATTTCCTTTAAATCAACTTCCTTTTTTAAATTAGCCACAAATTCTTTTGAAAAGGGCTCCCACACAGTATCAATCAGTACTGTTTTTTCATCCCTTATTAAATAAGAGTTATAAGATGAGCCTTTATGAGTTGAGTATTCATCGCCGTGAAATTTGTTTAATTCCCAGTCGATTTTACCCACCCAGCTTACAGTATCAGAAATTTTAAACATATTTTCCTCCTAGGGTTTATTTTATATCATGTATTATTTAATATACCATATAAAATCGATTTAAATCAACAAAACTGACACAAATGCATTTTTTCTCCACACAATATTTGAAATTTTGCCTTGAAATTTTGCACATTTCTAAATTATTGACAATGAGTATACTGAATTATATAAT
>CAZAYQ010000149.1:0-4509 GCA_964489345.1 uncultured Clostridia bacterium
TTATTTAATAGTTATACTAATACCTAGTATACTAATAGTATGCTTATAATCACAACAAAGAGCCACATTTCTGTGACCCTTTAATTTTATAAATATAAGTTTTATCTCTTGCTGAACTGTGATGCTCTTCTTGCTTTTTTCAAACCATATTTCTTTCTTTCCTTCATTCTTGAATCTCTTGTCAAGAATCCGGCTTTTTTAAGCAAGGGTCGAAGTTCATTGTCTACCTGTAAAAGTGCTCTGGATATGCCGTGCCTGATTGCTCCTGCCTGGCCTGTATATCCTCCGCCCTTTACATTTACCAGTACATCGTACTGACCCATGGTATCGGTAATCATCAAAGGCTCTCTCACAATTGTTTTTAAGGTTTCATATTTGATATAGTCTTCTAAATCTCTGTCATTTATATTGATTTTCCCTGTTCCGGGAACCAATCTTACTCTGGCTATAGCTTTTTTTCTTCTGCCTGTTCCCCTGTATTGTGCTTCCATCATCGTCCTCCTCTCTTCTTAAAACTCGTATACTTGCGGTTTCTGAGCCTGGTTGTTGTGGTCAGGACCGGCGTATACTTTTAATTTTTTCAACATTTTTCTTCCAAGGCTGTTCTTTGGAAGCATTCCCTTTACTGCCAGATAAACAGGCTGTGTAGGTTTTTGCTGGAATAAATTCCTGTAAGGAACTTCCTTTAAACCGCCCGGATATTGAGAGTGGCGTCTGTATAATTTCTGATCTAATTTTTTTCCTGTCAATACTACTTTTTCAGCATTTACTATTATTACATAGTCTCCTGTATCAACATGGGGTGTATATATTGCTTTATGTTTACCTCTTAAAAGTTTGGCAACTTCTGTTGCAAGCCTGCCTAAGGTTTTCCCTTCGGCATCTATAACATACCAAGCCCTTTCAACTTCATTAGGTTTCGCCAAGAAGCTTTTCATTTAATTTCCTCCTGTAATTCTGATACTTATTTAATTATCTATTCAAAAAACCTAACTCCGGGGCATTGGAACGGTTTTTCTCTATCTTAATACCTATGACATTCTATATGAATAAAAAGAGAATGTCAAGTCATTTTTTGTAATTTACCTCCATTAAAAACAATCCCTTTGGCTCTGCCGTCTGCCCTAAAAGTCTTCTATCCATATGAGAAAGGGCGCTTTCTATGCAGGAAATATCTGTCAGTCCTTTTCCTGCGTCAATTAGTGTTCCTGCAATTATTCTAACCATATTATACAAAAATCCATCGCCTTTAATATATATTTTTATTAATTTCCCCTCTTTTATAAGTTTCGCATCATAGACTGTCCTTATCGTTGTTTTTACGTTGGAGCCGGCAGCCATAAATCCTTTGAAGTCATGGGTTCCTATTATATATTTAAGCCCTTCTTCCATCTTCCCAATATCCAAATTCCGGGGAACAAAGGAGGAATACCTTGCATAGAAGGGATTATTAACCCGGTCGTTGTAAATCTGGTACATATATGTTTTATCAAGAGCATCAAATCTTGCGTTAAAATCCTGATGAACATCAATAGATTCCAAAATCCTTATATCCGGGGGAAGGTTAGCATTGAGTGCAATTTTTATCTTGTCCCCGGGTATTTTTGTAACAGCCTTGAAGTTCGCCGCCTGTCCCAAGGCGTGAACACCGCTGTCAGTCCTTCCTGACCCTGTTAAATCGATTTTTTCCTTCATTACGGTCATTAATGCATTTTCTATTGTTTCTTGAATTGTAGCCCTGTTTAACTGCCTTTGCCAGCCATGATAAGCGGTGCCGTCATAGGCTATTAGAAGTTTTATATTTCTTACCATATCTTAAATACTATTATTGCTGTAAAATAAACAGTAAATACAAATGCTGCAGCATAGTCACCCTTTGAAATTTTCATTTGTCTCATTCTTGTTCTGTTCTCCCCCCCCCGGTAGCATCTTGCTTCCATTGCCATTGCCAGTTCATCAGCCCGTCTGAAAGCACTTATGAAAAGTGGAACCAGGAGCGGCACTAAATTCCTTGCCCTGCTTACAATATTGCCGCTTTCAAAATCAGCACCTCTTGATTTCTGAGCCTTCATTATTTTTTCCGTTTCCTCCATGAGAGTAGGTATGAAACGAAGGGCAATTGTCATCATCATTGCCAGTTCATGGGCCGGAAGGCCGAATCTTTTAAAGGGGCTTAGAAGGCTTTCAATACCGTCTGTCAATATAATGGGTGAAGTTGTCAGTGTTAAAAGGGATGTTCCCATTATGAGAAGGGTAAGTCTTACAGCCATGAATCCCGCCTGTCTCAAACCTTCTTCCGTAATCTTTATGAATCCCATGGAAAAAATTACTCTTCCGGGCGTCATAAGGAGGTTAATTATAAAAGTAATCAATATAATGAATAAAATAGGCTTTAAGCCTTTAATAACAAATGTAAGAGGCACCTTTGAAATTATTATGGCAGCAGCCAAAAATACAATAACAACCAGGAAGCCGGTAAAATCTTCAATCAAAAATAAGGATATTATAAATATAATTGTCATTATTATTTTAAGTCTGGGGTCAAGGTCGTGTACGGGAGAATCAACAGGATAATGCTGTCCTATGGTTAAATTCTTAAACATTTCTTCTCCTCACTTCCTTTAATATTTCCGTTTTTGCTTCTTCAATAGTGAGTATGTCCTGTCTGATATTAAATCCCCGTTTCTTGAGTTCTCTGACAATAGATGCTGTCTGAGGAATTCCAAGTCCTATCTTTTCCAATTCCTCGGCTTGAGAATAAATTTCTTTTGGGCTTCCCTCCATATGAACCTTGCCTTTGGATAGGACTATAACCCTGTCAACCAATTTTGCAATATCCTCCATGCTGTGTGAAACCAAAACAACGGTGAGGCTGGACTTTTCGTGGAGTGTCTTTATCTGACCAAAAATTTCATTTCTGCCGGCAGGGTCAAGACCTGCAGTAGGCTCATCCAATATAAGATAGTCAGGCTTCATTGCCAGCACTCCTGCAATTGCAGCCCTTCTCTTTTGTCCTCCCGACAAGTCAAAGGGGGATGCATCTTTTATTTTATTATAGTTAAAACCAACCAGCTCCAAGGCCTCTTTAACCCTAAAATCAATTTCTTCCTGGGGAAGTCCTAAGTTCAAAGGTCCGAAGGCAACATCCTTTGCTACTGTTTCTTCAAAAAGCTGGTATTCCGGATATTGAAATACCAAACCTACTGTCTGGCGGATGACCTTTAATTTCTTTTTGTCCTCCCAAACTACCATGCCGTCAACTTCAACCCTTCCTACAGTAGCTGGTTCAAGACCGTTAAAAAGCTGTATCAAGGTTGACTTGCCGGACCCGGTGTGCCCTATTATGCCCGCAAATTCACCCCGGTTGATTGTAACGTTCACATCGTCAAGAGCCAGGGTTCTAAAGGGGGTGCCTTCACTGTATACATATTTTATGTTTTCTGCTCTTATTGACATAACAAGTCCACCAATTCCTTTACATCTATTATATCAGGAGGCAGGTCCAGCCCTTCCTTGATAAGCTCCTGGGCAAGCTCAGTAACCTGAGGAACATCCAAGCCGTATTTTTTAATTTCATCAATATTTCTGAATACTTCCTTAGCTGTCCCGTCCAATTTAATATTACCCCTATCCATGACTATTACCCTGTCTGTTTGAACAGCCTCATCCATGTAGTGGGTGATAAGAATAATGGTCTTGCCTTGTGAATTCAGCTTTTTTAATGTTTCAATAACTTCCCTCCTGCCCGAAGGGTCAAGCATTGCTGTAGGCTCATCCAAAATAATGCAGTCGGAATTTAAAGCTAATATGCCTGCTATGGCAATCCTTTGTTTTTGTCCGCCGGATAAAAGGTGAGGGGGTCTTTTTCTGAATTCATACATGCCCACTGTATTTAAGGCATCATCAACCCTTTTCCTGATCTCTTCCGGCTCAACCCCTAAATTTTCAGGACCAAATGCTATGTCTTCCTCAACTATTGTTGCAACTAACTGATTATCAGGATTTTGAAAGACCATGCCTGCAGTCTGCCTGATGTCCCAAAGCTTGGAGTCATCAGAGGTATCCATTCCCTTTACTGTAATCCTGCCCTCAGAGGGAAGTAAAATTGAATTGATTAACTTAGCCAGGGTTGATTTTCCTGATCCGTTATGACCTATAATTGCAGTAAACTCTCCTTTTTTTATATTGAGAGATAGTCCGTTCACTGCATAATCTGAATTTTTTTCGTATTTAAATTTTACATTGTCTATTCTAATTATGTATTCGTCCATTCTCCACCTGCTAATTGAATTATAAAGCTTAAGCTGCATAAGAATGATATCATTATTCACATTATTTTACAACATAAAAAATATGGGCGGCTCCCTATAAGAACCGTCCCTAAAATTTATTCTACTAATTCAATTATCGCCATTTCTGCTCCATCGCCTCTTCTGGGGCCCAATTTTAGAATTCTGGTGTATCCACCGTTTCTATCTTTGTATTTAGGAGCAACTTCTTCGAACAGCT
>CAZAYQ010000150.1:0-4459 GCA_964489345.1 uncultured Clostridia bacterium
TAAAATATTTTGGCGTTTTTCTCATACAAGGACTTTATTGCAGGAAATAAAACAGATACTGTCTTTCCAACACCTGTAGGCGCCTGTGCAAAAAGCTTTTTCCCTGATCTTATTGCCAGGTAGACAGCCACGGCAAAATCTCTTTGTCCCTTTCGATAGTCTTCAAAAGGAAAGCATATTTCCTTAATTGTTATATTTCTTTCCTTCCTGAGCCTTATAACTGTTTCTGCCCAGTCTATATATGTATTAAGCAAATCATAGAAGAATGTTTCCAATTCCTCTCTTGAAAATAACTGCTTTAATATCTTTGTTTTCTTGCTGTCAAGGTTATAGTATCTAAGCTGCACATTGAGCTTATGAAAATTATTCAAAAGCCCGTACATATAAGCGTAGCATTTAGCCTGTGCCATATGTGCAGTATTGTACTCACCATCGATGAAGTTTAAATCGGTATATGTTGATTTTATTTCATCAATTGTGATTTCATCGCCTTCAATTATTATACCATCGGCTCTTCCTTCAATGAAAAACATAATATCATTAAGGATGAATTCGCTTTTAAGATAGAACTCTTTTTGGTAATTTTCACCCATTTGGCTCTGGAGAATCTTATGGGCTTTAATCCCTTCCATTGCTCTGTCCGTGCTTAAATTTTTAACATTGATATCCCCGCTCTTATAAACAAATTCAACCAATTCTCTGACGGAAAGCTTTATCTTGTCCATAGTAACTCCCTTTCGCAGTCTACGTTCACCAATTTACTAATTTGGGGACATTCCTCCTACCTGCAGAGGCTTTTCCAAAATGGGGAGGTGTGTCCCCACACCTATTATCGCATAAATTGGGAACTCGTTGCGGTTGACCTACCATCCATTTTTCAGAAAAAAAGACTCTGAAAAATGGGGTTAGGGCATACAAAAATAAACACCGCAGTGTTTATTATAGCAAATTTTGTAATTAATTTAAATGATTATTTTATATATTGTACACAAGTAACAGTATTGCCTTCAACATTTAACTTGTCGGAAAGCCCCTCCACCAGCATCAATCCTCTTCCGGATTCAAGATAATCAAATTCCCCGCAATCTTTCAGGTCATAGCAAATACCTGAACCTTCGTCTGAAACTTCTATTATAACTCTTGATTTGTTAATATAAACCTTTATATTTATCATTTTATCTAAGTCTCCACAATTACCGTGGATGACACTGTTTATCATCAATTCATTAAGAATAAGTTTTGTATTAAAAAAAGTATCGGGGTCAAGTATTCCCTCAATGTTCCTAAGAATATCATCAATAAGCCTCCTGCCGCATCTTATATCGCTATTGACCCTTTTTTCAACTACATAATGCATAAGCAAAAACCTCCTTATTGTAATATACCCTGTTTTTATATGGCTAAACAGAGAAGTATATTAAAATTTCAGGCGGATCCTGTTGCTATATAAGGATTATCTAATTTTGTAATCTTAAAATACTTTCAAGCAATATCCAAACTTCTTCCAGGCCAAGCTTGGATGTTGAAGAAAATGAATATATTAAAGAGCTGTCCTTTATCTGCATATTTTTCTTGATAAGACCTATGCTTTTTAACTGCTGAGACCTTGACAGCTTATCAGCTTTTGCAGCAATGATATATCCTTTAAATCCAAAGCTTTTTATCCATTCATACATTTGTATGTCGTTCTTGCCTGGTTCATGCCTGATATCTACAAGAAGGATAACCTCCTTCAGCTGCTGCCTGCCATGTAAATATGAATCAATCATCGCTGCCCAGTTTGCCTGTTCAGACTTTGATACTTTTGCATAACCATATCCCGGAAGGTCTACAAAATTGAATTCATCGTTTATATTGTAAAAATTCAATGTTTGTGTTTTGCCTGGCTGGGAGCTGGTTCTCGCCAGGCTTCTTCTGTTCAAGAGAGCATTTATCATGGAAGACTTGCCCACATTTGATTTGCCGGCAAATGCTATTTCAGGAACCAAAGTATCCGGATACTGCTGTTTTTTTACTGCTGAAATAATTATCTCAGCCTTTCTGATAATCATATATATTCCTTTCCTGTTCAATTGACAGTCGATTATTTTTCGGCTACCGTAACGCTTCTTTCACCACATCATCTATTTTATCCGCATATACAATTTCCATGGAGCGAATTATTTTTGAATCAATTTTTGTAACATCCGCCTTGTTTTTGGAGCATAGGACAACTTTCTTTATACCTGCTCTCTTTGCAGCCAGAAGTTTTTCCTTTAGCCCGCCTATGGGCAAAACTCTTCCCGTAATTGTAATCTCCCCTGTCATTGCCACATCTTTTTTAACAGGCTTCTTTGTCAAGGCTGATATTATTGCCGTAGCCATGGTTATTCCTGCAGATGGTCCGTCCTTTGGAATTGCTCCCTCAGGCACATGGACATGGATATCGGTTTCTTTAAATATCTTGTAGTCAATAGCGAACTTTTCCGCATTTGTCTTTATATAGCTTAATGCCGCCATTGCCGATTCCTTCATTACATCGCCTAATTGTCCGGTAAGCTGAAGTTTTCCTTCACCCTTCATTGTATTTACTTCAACAAAGAGTGTTTCTCCCCCTAAATGGGTCCACGCAAGCCCTGTTACAACACCTACCTGGTCTTCCTCATAGGCAGTATCAAAATCATATTTAGGTATACCCAAGTAATTTTTAATATTTAATGCATTTATAAAAACAGATTTTTTGTTTTTTTCTACAATTTGAACTGCAGCTTTTCTAATTAATTTGCCTATATTTCTTTCCAGGTTACGAACTCCTGATTCTCTTGTATATCTTCCGATTATTTCATTTATTGCATTTGTAGAAATATTAACCTGGTCTTCATTTAGCCCGTGGTCGGAAAGCTGTTTTTTTATTAAATATTTTTCTGCAATATTTCTCTTTTCTATATCTGTATAACCCGAAATTTCAATAACTTCCATCCTGTCCAGAAGCGGATCCGGAATGGTTGCCGTTGTGTTGGCAGTTGTAATAAACATTACATTTTGCAAACTGAAAGGAGCCTCAATATAGTGGTCGGTAAAGCCGGAATTTTGTTCGGGGTCCAGTGCCTCTAATAAGGCTGAAGCAGGATCTCCTTTAAAGTCACTGCTTAGTTTATCTATTTCATCCAGCAAAAATACAGGGTTATTAACCTTGACTTTTGCAATGGAAGATATTATTCTTCCCGGTATTGCACCTATATATGTTCTTCTGTGACCTCTGATTTCCGCTTCGTCTCTTACTCCCCCCAAAGATATACGTATATATTTTCTACCCATAGCCCGTGCAATAGATTTTGCAATTGATGTTTTTCCTACTCCGGGAGGTCCCACAAAACATAAAATAGGTCCCTTCATATCTTTTTTAATATGCTTTACTGCAAGATATTCCAGTATTCTTTCCTTGACCTCTTCCAGACCGTAATGGTCTTCTTCCAGTATTGTTCTTGCTTTACCCAAATCCGTATTGTCCTTTGTCTTCTTATCCCAAGGCAGGTCTATAAGCCAATCAACATATGTTCTTATTACTCCTGCATCAGGTGAAGAAGGAGAGATTTTTAAAAGCCTGTTTATTTCCTTTTCTGCCTTTTCTTTTACATCTTTAGGCATACGAGCTTTTGAGATTTTTTGCATATACTCTTCAACTTCATAATCAGCGCCTTCATCTTCCCCTAATTCTTTTTGTATTGCCCTCATCTGCTCTTTTAAATAATAGTCTTTTTGGAACTCGCTGACTTGTTTTTTCACAAGCTCGCTGATTTCATTTTCTATTTGCAGAACTTTAATTTCTTTTGCCAGGAGTTTATTTATGGCCTCAAGCCTCTTATAGGGGTCAAATATTTCTAAAAGAGACTGCTTTTGGTTTGTTTTCAGATAAATATAGGAAGCAACCACGTCTGCCAGCTTATCGGGATTTTTTATTTCCTTTAAGGATATTACCGCATCCGGTGCTATTTTAGCATAAATTAAAGCATATTCTTCAAAATTAGCCAATGTGAGGCGGACCATCGCTTCTAAATTATCATCTGCAGGATGGCTGTCATCATAAATATATTCATCCAAAACAACCTCAAAATACGGGTCATCTTGAGATATGGATGCGATTTTAGCCCTGTTTATTCCTTCAACCAATACCCTTATATTGTCGCCGGGCATTTTAATCATTTGCTTTATTTTACAAACAACTCCCACTTCATAAAAATCATCTTCCTTTGGTGATTCCATATCAGCAAACTTTTGCACAGTCAAAAAAATGTCTGAATCTTCAAGCATAGCTTCTTCCAGCGCATTTATTGATTTTTCCCTTCCAATGTCAAAATGTATCACTGTATTAGGGAAAATGCCGATGCCTCTTATGGGGATCAAGGGAAGGTTTCTTCTCTCTATCATGTAATTCTTAATCATACTTTCTCCTTATTGCGCAGGCTTCATCTCCAATTTG
>CAZAYQ010000151.1:0-4400 GCA_964489345.1 uncultured Clostridia bacterium
AAATATTTTGTTTAAATTAATAACTTGATGGTATCATAGTATTATCAGATAGGTTTACATTAAATACAAATATAGGAGGAGCAAATTATGAATGCACAAAAATTTACCCAAAAATCATTGGAAGCAATACAGGATGCACAAAATATAGCAATACAAAATCAAAATATGCAAATTGAACAGGAGCATTTGCTCTATGCCTTGGTTGACCAGGCAGGAGGCTTAATTGGACAGCTTCTTTTGAAAATGAATATTGACACAGAGCAGTTTAAATCCAAATTAAAACATATAATAGACGGAATGACCCGTGTATCAGGACCAGGCAGAGAACCGGGAAAGGTCTATATATCTCAGGATGTAGACAGGGCATTGGCAGATGCTGAAAATCAAGCAGACAGAATGAAGGATGAATATGTTTCTGTTGAACATATTATGCTTTCCTTGTTAAACAATCCAAAAGGAAGTTTGAAAAATGTATTTAATCAATTTAGTTTTGACAAGGATAAATTTTTAAATTCTTTAAGTGCTGTAAGAGGCAATACACGGGTTACCAGTGATACCCCTGAATCAACTTATGATGTGCTGGCCAAATACGGGTCTGACTTGGTAGAATTAGCCAAAAATAATAAACTTGACCCCGTAATCGGCCGTGATTCGGAAATAAGAAATGTAATTCGGATTTTATCTCGAAAAACAAAGAACAATCCTGTTTTAATAGGTGAACCGGGTGTTGGTAAAACAGCTATAGCTGAAGGCCTTGCCCTTCGTATAGTCAGAGGCGATGTGCCCGTTAATCTGAAGGATAGAAAGATTTTCTCGCTGGATATGGGCGCTTTGGTTGCAGGAGCAAAATTCAGGGGAGAATTTGAAGAAAGGCTTAAGGCAGTTCTTGAAGAAGTCAAAAAGAGCGAAGGAAAAATAATTCTTTTTATAGATGAGCTTCATAACATAGTGGGAGCCGGAAAAGCTGAAGGCTCCATGGATGCAGGCAATATGCTCAAGCCCATGCTTGCAAGAGGCGAGCTGCACTGTATCGGAGCAACTACATTAAATGAATACAGGCAGTACATAGAAAAAGATGCTGCCCTTGAAAGAAGATTCCAGCCGGTCATGGTGGATGAGCCCACGGTAGAGGACACAATATCAATACTTAGAGGTCTCAAGGAAAGATATGAGGTTTTCCACGGCGTAAAAATACAGGACCAGGCATTGATATCTGCTGCAATATTGTCCAACAGATATATTTCCGACCGTTTTCTTCCTGATAAAGCCATAGATTTAATTGATGAGGCATGTGCCATGATACGTACAGAAATGGACTCAATGCCATCAGAGCTTGATGAAATATCAAGAAAAATAATGCAGTATGAAATTGAAGAAGCAGCTCTAAAGAAAGAGCATGATAAGCTTTCTGAAGAGCATCTTTTAGATATCCAAAAAGAATTGGCTGATATGGGGGCTCAATTTAAGGAAATGAAGGCTAAATGGGAAAACGAAAAGGGAGCAATCTCAAAGGTCCAAAAACTTCGTGAAGAAATTGAAAAAGTAAATGCAGATATAGAGCTGGCGGAAAGAAACTATGACTTAAATAAAGCTGCCGAATTAAAATACGGAAAACTTCCTGACCTGCAAAAATCACTGCAGAAAGAAGAAGAAACAGCAGATCAGGCAAAGGGCTTAAATAATCTTTTAAGAGATAAGGTAACTGATGAAGAAATTGCACGTATTGTGGCAAAATGGACAGGTATACCTGTCTCTAAATTAATGGAAGGGGAAAGAGAAAAATTGCTGCGGCTTGATGAAATTCTTCACCAAAGAGTAGTAGGCCAAAATGAAGCTGTTGAAAAGGTCTCTGAGGCAATACTCAGATCAAGAGCCGGTATCCAGAACCCCGACAGGCCCATAGGTTCATTTTTGTTCTTAGGTCCTAGCGGTGTAGGAAAAACAGAGCTTGCCAGGGCATTGGCACAGGCTTTATTTGATGATGAAAAAAATATAATTAGAATTGATATGAGTGAATATATGGAGAAGTTTTCCGTTTCAAGGCTTATAGGAGCACCTCCCGGATATGTAGGCTATGAAGAAGGCGGCCAGTTAACAGAAGCTGTAAGAAGAAAGCCCTATTCCGTTGTCTTGTTTGATGAAATTGAAAAAGCACACTCAGATGTATTCAATATTCTGCTTCAAGTCCTTGATGATGGCAGAATCACCGATTCCCAAGGCAGAACAGTGGATTTTAAAAATACGATTATTATTCTTACATCAAATATCGGCTCAAATTATATATTGGAAGGTATAAACATCCATGGAGATATTTCAGATGAAGCTAAAAGTTCTGTAAATAACCTGCTGAAACATCAGTTCAGACCTGAGTTTTTAAACCGTCTCGATGAGATTGTATTCTACAAGCCTTTGAAAAAATCAGAGATTGCATCAATATTGGAGCTCTTGTTCAAGGACCTTAACAAGAGATTAAGCGATAAGCAGCTTACCGTGACTGTAACTGAAAGGGCAAAAGATTACATCATAGATGCAGGATATGACCCTGTTTATGGGGCAAGACCATTGAAACGTTTTGTACAAAGCAGTGTGGAAACATTGATAGCGAAATTGATAATATCAAAGGATTTAGAGCCAAACACTAATCTACAGGTTGATTATGACGGAAGGCAGCTGATTATAAAACATTGAGATGCAAGTAAATGAGCAAGGCTGATCTTCGGAAAGCCTCTGGTATATCACTTAATACAATGACAAAATTGAACCGAGATGAGCCAGTTATGCTTAGTGTTCTGGATAAGATCTGCGATGCATTAGATGTAAACTATGGTGATATTATATTCTATGTACCCGATAAGGAAGGGAGTAATCAGGTGGGAATATGGGCAAAAAAAAATTTGGTTATGGAGATTTTTTCTGTTGGAATTGTGGAGATAGGATGAAAAATAAGGCAAAAAAATGTCCTGTCTGTGGAGTCCTTTACTCCGGAAAGGACAAGTATGGTGACCAGCCTTTGGAAGGGGCTGGGGGCTTAGGTTGGTCAGATAAGACTAGGCATCCTAGCTTCAAAAAGTATGCAAAAAACCATGTAAAGGCAGGGCTGGTTTGGCTTGTGGCTCTGAGTATTTTGGTGCCTGGCGGACTTTTGATTTCAAAGGAGATAAGTTTTGATTCTGAAGGTAAATATGTAATTGCAGGTGTTATTTCTATATTTTGGGCTTTCGGAATAGGATTTTTCCTTCTTACCTATAGGAAGAAAAGGGATTGGGAGGGACTAATTGAGGCCAAGAAGATAGTAGAGAGGCAGAGGAAAAAGAAGGGTTCTGATGGTAGAGCCCATTATGAAAGTTACAATGATTATATCCTTGTTATTAGGATGAAGGATGGAGGGTTAAATGAATTAAAATGGACAGATTCTTCAGACCAGTATGATTATTTTAGGGAAGGGGATATAATCCGCTATCATGGGGGTAGGTACCTAGATTATATTGAAAAATATGATAAGAGGATGGATCCTATTCTTTACTGCGTTAGCTGTGGTGATGGCAGAGACAGCCGGGATAACTTTTGTGGCAGGTGCGGGAGCCTATTGCTAAAGGGAAAATAATTATTAAAATAGAAAGAAAACTTTCTTAGCTTAAATGATTTTCTTTCTATTTTAAAATCTTTTTATTAAATTGGGTTTTCACATACTCCCACAAACAGCAAACTACGATTTTGTGCTATGATACCATAAATAAATGGACGGTTAAGAATCATCTCGGCACGCCCTTCCGGCATTGCGCTGCCTGCATAATCAATTTGCGTAAATGCAGAGGCTTCAACTCCGTCTTCGTCAATAGCGATATGGGTTTCCTGCAGTACACCGGTAATATAAGCCATGTGATCGGTAATACCGGTAAAATCTGCATCAGTTGTAAAGGCAGAGCTTACACCAAGGTTTTTAAGAACATCCGTCATTGAAAGCTTTGAGCTAAAGCTGAACTTTGGTATTTTCCAAACCACCTCACCATTGTAGCTCTCTCCTCCTTCAAAAATTTCCTTCATTTGCTCGGGAGATGTAATCAAATCATAAGCTGAGACACCTTGGTCAGGAAGTATAAATACCATTTGTCCCGCATTCTTTAATGACAAGCCGGCACGAGTAAAGCCCTTCCCCTTTGTAAATCTTGCTGAAACGAAAGTCTGATTCATGAAATCAGATTTTACCTCACTGCCATTTGAAAGATAAAACACATCCTCAGCAGTTTTATTCTTATCAAAACGGTTAATCCATTGATCATAAAAATAAACTGTATTTAGTATTGTAAGTATTTGCTCGGGGTTTGTTTCAATTGCCGGTGACAGTGTCCCCTTAGTGTTGGTTGATATCCAGTCAGCCATTGCTTTTCCTGTTTCTTCAC
>CAZAYQ010000152.1:0-4367 GCA_964489345.1 uncultured Clostridia bacterium
ATTAGGACAAACTTATATGTAGCCTATTGGGGTCAAGGGCATAAACTAAAAGCGATGTGAGATTATTCATTAAAAATAATTTTTTAAGGAGAGAAGAGTATGAATGATGGTAAAAAAATTCAAAGCAGCAGAAAGCAAACTTTAGAGAAGCAGGCTATGAATGTGGTAATTTGCGGAATAAACGGAGCTATGGGCAGGGTTTTAAAAGATGAGATAGAAACATTTGACAATGTTAACTTAATCGGTTCCCTTTCACCAAGAAGAGGAAGGCTGGGCCAGGATATAGCCGATAAGCCCCATGTGGTGATAGATTTTTCAAACACTGCAAATATTGATTTTTTAATAGGGTATGCAATAAAAAATAAAAGTGCCCTGTTAATTTGCACAACAGGTTTTAGTGATGAAGATAAAAACAAAATAAGGGAAGCAGGAAAATATGTCCCTGTAATGTTATGTTCCAACACTTCAATTGGAATAAATGCTTTAAGAAAAATACTGAAAAGCATCTCTGAGGACCTTAATACCTTTGATATTAATATCGTAGAAAGGCATCACAAGAAAAAAATAGACTCCCCCAGCGGAACAGCAAAAACATTGGCAGAAGATATCATGAATGTTTCAGGAAGACAGGATGTGGATATTTGTTCCCTGAGGCACGGAACTGTCCCCGGTGAGCATATAGTTATATTTTCAGGAATTGATGAAGTTTTGGAGATAAAGCATACAGTCTTTTCAAAGAAGATATTTGCACAAGGGGCAATTGATTTGGCAATGAAACTTATGGCAAAAACCCCGGGTTATTACCAGACAGAAGAGATATTTTGCAGCAAGACAGCTTTAAATACAAGAATGGCAGTCTAAATACAGATTAACTCTAATAATATACTATTGAGAAAAGTTTATTTTGAATATTGGAGGAAACTATGAAAAGAATCAGAATTGCTATAGCGGGATACGGCAACATAGGAAGGGGATTAGAAACAGCAATAAGAGAGAGCAGGGACACAGAATTAGCTGCTGTATTCACAAGGAGGCATCCTAATGAAGTAAAAATTATAAGCCCGGAGGTGAAGGTTGCAAATTTTTCCGAAGCGGAAGAATATAAGGACCTTATCGATGTTATGGTGCTGTGTACAGGTTCTGCAAGAGACCTTCCCATTCACGGGGTGCAATTTGCAAAGATCTTCAATACAGTTGACAGCTTCGATAACCATGCTAAAATCCCGGAATACTTAAAAAGCGTCAATGAAAGCGCCTTGTCCTCAGGGAAAGTAAGTATAGTTTCAATCGGCTGGGACCCTGGACTATTTTCAGCAATAAGAATTATTTCTGAAGCAGTGCTTCCAGAGGGCAGGTCTTATACTTTTTGGGGAAGGGGAGTGAGTCAGGGACATTCTGATGCCATAAGAAAAGTTGATTCTGTAAAATACGGGATTCAGTATACCATACCTGCAGAGGAAGCAGTGGAGCGGATAAGAAGAGGAGAAGCCCCGCAATTAACAGTCAGGGATAAACATATCAGACAATGTTATGTAGTATGTGACGAAGGAGCCGATAAAAGTAAAATTGAATCTGAAATTAAATGTATGCCTGATTATTTTGCAGAATACGAAACGACAGTAAATTTTATAAGCGAGGAAGAGTTTAAGAAAAACCATGCAAAAATGCCTCATGGTGGGCATGTAATCAGGAATGGGGCAACAGGAGAAGAAAAACAAAACAAGCATACAATGGAATTCTCCCTTAAATTAGACAGCAATCCTGAATTTACCGGAAGTATCCTGCTTGCTTATGCAAGAGCTGCATACAGAATGAATTTGGAAGGAATGAAGGGGGCTAAAACCATATTTGATGTGCCCCTCATCTATCTATCTCCAAGAAAAAGAGAAGACCTTATAAAAGAATTATTATAAGTTTAAGTATGGGGGAAATATAATGAATTTAAAAAGGGATGTTTGTGTAATCGGTGCAGGCCTTATGGGGCTTGCTACTGCTTACTACCTTCTTAAATACGGTAAAACAGCAGCTATTCTGGAAAAGGGAGAAATTGGCGGCGGTGCCTCAGGCTCTTGTGACGATATGATATTGATGCAGTCGAAAAAACCGGGTATTGCATTGACCTTGGCTATGGAGAGCCTGGAAATGTATAAAGAACTGCCTCTTGAGTTAGGGGCGGATATAGGGTTTTTGACCTTAGGGGGCATGGTTCTTATAGAAGATGAAAAACAGCTTAAAATTATGGAAGGATTTGTTAAGCAGCAGGTTTCATACGGACTTGATGTAGAAATTGTGGGCAGGGATATCCTTTTTAAAAAGCAGCCCCACCTTGCCCGGTATATGATAGCTTCCACATACAGTGCGACTGATTCTCAGGTCAATCCGCTCTTGTTCATGAGGGCACTTTTGCACAAGGGGCTTAATATGGGGATGGATGTATTTAGAAATACACCGGTTCAAGAAATAAATCAAACAGGTGATCATTGGAAGGTAAGAGGAAAAAATGGAGTCAGCGTGGAATGTGACAGTATAGTAATAGCTGCAGGTGCATGGTCGGGACAAATCGGCCGACTTTTAGGGATTGATATTCCTATAAGACCTGTAAAAGGACAGATAGCAATTACAGAACAGATTGCCCCCATAGGAGAAACAAACTGCTGGACAGCTGCTTATATTGCAACAAAACACGATCCTTCCATAATGCCTGACAGAAGTGATTATGACAAGGAAATCGGATTAGGCTTCGCTTTTTCCCGAACAGGCGAGGGCAATTACCTTATCGGAAGCACCCGTGAGGATGCAGGTTTTGACAAAACCACAAACTTCAAAGCTGTTTCAAGAATATTAGAACAAACAAGGCACTATTTTCCAATAATGAATAAAGTAAATATAATCCGTACCATTGCAGGCTTCAGGCCGGGAACAAGGGATGGAAGTCCCATAATAGGCAGTATTGACGGCTTCCCCGGCTTATTTATAGCAGCAGGTCATGAAGGTGACGGAATTGCACTATCCCCGATTACCGGAAAACTAACGGCAGAAATTGTATGCGGTATTGAGCACAAAAGATTAGAAGAACTTAACTTGAGAAGGTTCAAGTCATAAAGGGCAAACAATAATAATAAAATTAATCAAGAGCGATCTCTATCGCTACTATATTAATGAAAGGAGACGGAATATGAGTTCACAAGGAATTATTATTTGGATTGCAACCTTCGCTTTGTGTGCAGTGTACTTTTTTATAGCTATTAAACAGAAGAAAGAAGCAGAGCTCAGTTTTTCAAATTATGCAATCGGTGGAGGGAAAATACCCTTTTTCCTGCTGTTTTTTACACATTTTGCAAATATTATGGGTGTCGGAAACTTTATGGGTCATGCAGGGAGTGCATATATTAACGGATTGCCCTGGTTGGCCTTTATTGTAGGTGAGCAGGGTTCAAAAATAATATTCGCAATATTCTTTGCAGGCCTGGCAGGAAGAATGACATACAATACATTCCCTGAAATGATAGACGATCTTATCACCCGTGACAAGGTAACAAGAGCACTTGCCGGCCTATTGGCTTCATCAATTATGATAGCATGGGTAGGAGGTCAGGGGAAGGCATTCGGCCAGCTTTTCGCAACATTCACAGGAGTCAGCCCGGAACCCATTATAATAATATTTACAGTAATGTTTGTATTTTATACGACTATGGGAGGAATGCTGTCCCTCGTGTGGATGGACTTCATCCAAGGATTGATATGCGTGGTCTTCGGAGGAATATTTTATATTATTGCATTTTCAAAAATTGATTTCAGCATGGCAGTTTTAGGTGAACAATTAGCTGCAGCGGGCAAGGCAGAATTATTTACTTTTGCCGGAACAGACAAAATTAGTTTGATTACAAAGTTTGTTACAGGATGCATAGGTATCCTTGTTGCACAATTATACTGGCAGCCCTGTTATGCAGCAAAGAGTCCTTTAGCAGCAAAACATTCTATGTTTTTAGGCGGCAGCGTAGCTATAGTATATACTGTTTTAACAGCAATGGTAGGATTGATTATTCTTACATTTAACCAAGGCTTGGATGCAAACTCTGCAATGCCATGGTTTATGCTTAATGAAGTAGCTCCGCTTGTAACTATTATGATATTCATACTTGTATTTGCTGCAGGCATGTCTTCAGCAGACTCAAATCTTAATGCAGCAGCCATACTCATTACCAATGACTTGGTAAGACCATTCAGAAAAAAAGAAATGACTGATGCTGAATTGATTAGGCTTACAAGAATCCTGACTGTTGTTATTGGGGGGATCGCAGCTTTTGGAGGCATATATGCAAGTACCATAATGAGCTTGTTCTCCAAGGCATATTCTATGGCAGGTG
>CAZAYQ010000153.1:0-1859 GCA_964489345.1 uncultured Clostridia bacterium
GAGCACTTGAAGCAGCAATGGAAGGCTATGATGTGAAGACAATGGATGAAGCAGCACCCCTTGGAGATATTTTTATCTCAACCACCGGCTGCAATAAGGTTATAAGAAGAAGGCATTTTGAATCCATGAAGGACGGAGTGCTTTTGGCAAATGCAGGACATTTTGATGTGGAAGTGGATAAAGACGACTTGAAAAGCCTGGCAAGTGAAATTTCCCAACGGAAGAACAACATCACGGGATACAAAATGGAGGATGGGAGGATTCTGAATTTATTGGGTGACGGCAGGCTGGTGAACCTGGCAGCAGGCAATGGGCATCCTACGGAAATAATGGATTTGAGCTTTGCCATTCAGGCTCTTTGTCTTGAATACCTGGCAAAACACGGCAAAGACTTAAAACCTGGCCTGTATGATGTGCCTAAGGCTATTGATGAATCGGTAGCAAGGGTTAAACTGGCTTCTATGGGTCTAAAAATAGATTCACTTTCAACTGAACAGGAAAATTATATAAAGGGATTTTAATTTCGAAAAAACAGATGGGTTATTAAAGTGGATGTATATGAATCAGAGGGAGATGAGGTAAATTTTGAAAATACTTATTAATAACGTTAAAATCATTACTATGGATGAAGAAAGACCCTTTATTGATTGCGGGAGTATTGTTATAGAGGATGACAAAATCACGGCAGTTATGGAAGACTGTTATTCCGCCAATAATTCAGTGACCCGGTCTGATGACAAATTTAATCAGACTGACAGTAAATTTGATAGGATTATTGATGGGAACAACAAGCTTGCCCTTCCCGGTTTTATAAATGCCCATACCCATGTGGGCATGGTACCCTTCAGAAATTATGCAAATGACCTGCCATTAGAGGAGTGGCTTTTCAATAAATTATTTCCAATGGAGGATAAGCTGACGGCTGATGATATTTACTGGGCATCACAAATGGGGATTGCCGAGATGGTCAGGACTGGCACCAGCTGCTTTGCTGATATGTACATGTTTGAGGATACTTTGGCTCAAGTTGTGAAATTCACGGGAATACGTGCAGACTTGGCCAGGGGGCTTCAATGTTTTGACGATGATTTTGACATAAAAACAGACAGAAGAGTTTTGGAATCCGTGGACTTGTTCAAGAAATACAATAATGCCGCCAACGGACGCATCAGGGTACGTTTCGGTCCCCATGCTGTTTACACCTGCAGCTCCAGGTATCTGGCGGAAACTGCAGATTTGGCAGGAAAGTTGGGTGCAGGGATTCATATCCATTTGTCAGAGACGGCTAACGAAAACAAGAATTGTATAAATAGTTACGGGAAATCACCTACGCGTCATTTAGCGGATTTGGGAGTCTTTGATTTACCAGCCATAGCAGCTCACGGCGTTCATTTGTCGGATGAAGATATTTCAATATTGAAAAAGCATAAGGTTTCAATTATTCACAATCCGGCAAGCAATCTTAAGCTGGGAAGCGGTGTTATGAGGGCAGCAAAGTTAGCAGAAAACGGAATCAACATTGGACTTGGAACTGACGGCCCATCCAGCAATAATGCTCTGGATATGATGAGGGAAATCTACCTGGCGGCAGTTTTATCCAAGGGTGTTTTTGAAGACAGTGTAGGAGTAAAAGCTTATGAGGCATTGAAGATGGCAACTGTAAACGGGGCTAAAGCACTGGGACTTGAAGATGTTGGACAGATAAAACCCGGCATGAAAGCAGACATGACATTGATTGACCTGGATCAGCCCCATTACTATCCGCTTAATGATCCGGCAGCAGCCGTGGTTTACTGCGGAAAGGGCTCAGACGTACATACCCTTATTGTGGACGGGAAGATTTTGTTCGAGAACGGCGA
>CAZAYQ010000153.1:1959-3128 GCA_964489345.1 uncultured Clostridia bacterium
TGCTGCAATTCTTTCTTCTGCCATAATATCAGCGGCCTTGTAGGTGGGGATTTCATCCCTCTTAGCTATTTCAAACACCTTTTTGCAGGCGTCATAAATTTTGGCTGTGTTTTTCAAGGCATTTTCCCGATTGTAAGCACGTCCCGATATATCATCAATAATATTGATTACACCCCCGCTGTTTATTACATAATCCGGCACATAAAGAATTCCTTTTTCCTCCAGCATGTCGCCGTGTTTTGGCTCAGCCAGCTGATTGTTGGCTGCTCCTGCTATGATTTTACACCTTAAGAGCCCTATTGTTTTGTCATTTATTATGGCTCCTCTTGCACAGGGGGAAAACACATCGCATTCCACGCTGTATATTTTATCCAGTCCTACCGGGATTGCACCCAGGTCTGCAACAGCTCTGCTGATTTTTGCCTGATCTCTTGTGGTTACATACAGCTTAGCTCCTGCCTCATGCAGACGCTCAGCCAGGAGTCTGCCTACAGCCCCTAATCCTTGAATTGCTACAGTTCTTCCTGTTAAATCATCAGTCCCGTATATTTCATTAAGGGCTGCCTGTATTCCTTTAAATACTCCATAGGCTGTTACCGGTGAGGGATTGCCGCTTCCAGTTTCCAGGCCTACTATATAATCTGTTTCACAATTAATATATGAAGCGTCCTGCTGTGTTGCATTCATATCTTCGCCGGTTATGTACCTGCCGTTTAATCCTTCAACAAATCTGCCGAAGGCCCTGAACAGGGCTTCGCTTTTTATCGTTTTGGGGTCTCCTATTATAACAGCTTTTCCGCCCCCAAGGTTTAATCCAAGGGCTGCATTCTTATATGTCATTCCTTTGGCTAATCTCAATGCATCTTCAATTGCTTCCTCGTCGCTTTCATATTCGCAAATTCTTGTTCCGCCCAGTGCCGGCCCCAGTGTAGTGTCATGGATTGCAATAACTGCTTTCAAGCCGCTGCTTTTATCCTGGCAGAGCACTAATTCTTCGTAATCATATTCTTCCATCTTGCTGAATATATTCATTTGATATCCTCCTTCTTTGTTATTTAAGCCCCTTTAAATGGCACTTTCCAGGCAGCTCAACTCTATTGAAGCTCATTAAGCTTTGCTTTAATATTTTTAAAATCCTCCCAGGCATCCTTCTTTGAGGCTTCATTTCT
>CAZAYQ010000153.1:3228-4323 GCA_964489345.1 uncultured Clostridia bacterium
AATAAATCTATTGAAACTATTTACATTATAGTAAAATTTAGAAACTTATGCAATGATAAGTGGTGCCTGGAACCACAGCACCAGGAGCAAACTTTTTATCGGTTTTTACAAAAATAACAGTATAACCCCTGCTATTGATACGGCTGCCCCGAGGATTTCCTTGGGGGTTACTTTTTCCTTAAATATAATTATGGAAGCAGGGATGATTACTATCGGAGATATTGATGAAATAGATGAAACAATGCCCGTTGAAGTATATTTAACAGCTATGAGGGAAAATGTTACACCGATAAAAGGCCCGAATATTGAGCCTGCAATCAGTCCCGGCATGGCGCTTTTGTTTTTCATTGCCCCTATTATTTCCGGCCATTTTTTATTTATGGTTATTAATACAGTCATTACTATTGCTGCAGCTATGATTCTTATTTGTGTTGCTGCCAAGGGGTCGTATGTAACCACTCCTTTTTTGCTGAATATAAGACCCAGTGCCTGGCCTAATGCTCCTATGCTTGCATAAATGAGACCTTTTACGGGTCTGTTAAATTCCACCTTGCCTCCATCAGGAGCTTTACTCAGGATAACAAGGCCTATGCCTGTCATAGTGATAAATATGCCTAAAAGCCCCAGGGAAGAAATTCTTTCGCCTAAAACAAAAAAACTTATGAGGGCAGTTAATGGAGGTGCTGCAGACATTATCAACAAAGATATTCTCGAGCCTATTTCTATATAGGCCTGAAATAAAAAGATATCGCCCAGTATAAAGCCTATTATTCCTGATATAGACAGCCAAATCCAGTTGTTTAATTCAGCATCCAGAGGCAGGGCAATCCCTCTCATAAAATATGCCGTTATACAGAGTAGTATAAAAGCGATGTATAATCTTAAATAACTAAGTGATAATGAACCTACTTTTTTGCCGGCAGATTCAAAAGCTATTCCGTTTAATGCCCAGCATATAGCTGTAATCAGTGCTGCTATTTCACCGATATGTGACTGCATGTTATTCACCTTCTTGTCCAACAATCCTAATGGATAGTATAAGAGTTTTTCAATATTTTTGCAACAAGAAAAAAGCAGTGATATTGCAAATAGCCT
>CAZAYQ010000154.1:0-4285 GCA_964489345.1 uncultured Clostridia bacterium
GGCTTATAAGCCTCGTCCTTCATAAATGCAAGAATTTTATCTTTAAAGTTCATGTATTTTCTCCTAAGTTATTTCTTCTTTCCTCCCCCGCCCATTTTATTTAACAAATCGATGTCGTAGGAAACAATGTTTACTTTTCTTTGATTATGCTGCAACTGGGCAAGCTCGATTATTTTTGTGATTAATTGTTTAAATGATATTCCCTTTCCTTCCCATAGATAAAAAGATATTGAGCCCGGGATTGTGTTAATTTCATTTACAAATATATTGTTGCCATCTAAAAGGAAATCTATTCTTGCATTTCCGCAGCCGTCAACTGCCTTAAAAGCTTCCCTTGCATAGTCTTTTATTTTATTTTCTATTTCTTCATCAATTTCAGCAGGTATGCGTTTTTTTGATTCACTTGAATCCTTCTTTTTATTAACATATTTATCTTCATAGGTCAGAAACTCTTTCCATCCTACCGGCTCTTCGCAAAGAGAAGTTTCAAGTTCATTTTCATATCCGATTACAGCACAGTTTATTTCCCGCACATTTTCAATGCATTTTTCTATAATTATTTTTCTGTCATAAGACATGGCAACATCTATAGCAAACAATAATTCATCCAAATTCTTTGCCTTGCTTATGCCGACGCTTGAGCCTAAATTAGCAGGTTTTACAATCAGCGGATATCCTATGTACTCAGCTTTTTCCAAATATTTAACCTTGCTTTCCATGAAGCTGCTTCTATAAAACCAGGTGTAATCTACAACAGGCAGCTCATAGCTTTGAAATATCTTCTTCATTATAACCTTATCCATTCCCACTGCAGAGGTTAAGACTGAACCAAATGCATAAGGAACTCCGTTCATCTGAAAAAGGCCCTGCAGGGCGCCGTCTTCCACATTAGTGCCGTGAACAGCGGGAAATACAAGGTCAATTTCATATGCAGGGTATTTTTTCCCGAAAAATCCTGTTTTAAGTTCAGGATGGGGATAAAGAATCAGTTTCCCGTCTTTAAATCCCGGTAAAACTTCATAGGCGTCTTCCAATCTTTTAGCCTTAAAATTGTTTATATCATGGAGACTGTCACCAACCAGCCATTTACCATCCTTCTGTATATAGATTATCCTGGGTTCATAAATACTTTTGTCTATGTTTTCAAAAACCTGCATGCCTGTTATTATTGAAACTTCATGTTCGACGGATTTTCCGCCGATGATAATACCTATTTTTTTCATGGCATCCTCCATATTATTTTTCGTCGTATGTGTCGGGCAGATCATTTTCAAAAAGAACCACATCATTAACTTTTGTGATTGTTTTCAATACTTCTGAAGCTTCATTCAATGAATTAACCACATACAAATTATCTTCATCGAAATTATGCTTTTTCATTCCTTGGTATATGGGCAGAGTTCGTTTTTTTCCAACTAAGATTGCAATATCACAAACTCCTGCTATATATTCTCCCAGTTTAAAGTTTTCTGTTTCCTCTATGCTGCCTAACTCAATCATCCCGGGCGTCACTATTATTTTTCTTCTGTCTGTAAAGGAATTCAGTACATCTAAGGCAGCCTTTGCCCCGTCAGGGTTGGAATTAAAGGCATCATCTATGACCAATACACCTGTGCCGTGGTCTATAAGCTGAAGCCTGTGCTCAACAGGTTTTAGCTTTGAAATTCCTCTTTTTATTTCATCCAAAGACAGGCCTAAAACCGATGCAAGAGCTGCACCGCCTAAAATATTAAGAATATTATGCCGTCCTAAAAGCTTGGTTTTGCATTCTATTGTTCCCAGGCTGTTAATGCATAGGGTAAATGATGAGCCGAGGCTGTCTACAAGTATGTCAGTTGCAAATACATCTGCTTCTTCAATATTGTCAATTCCGTAGAGCACTTTCTCCTTGAAAGTTTTATCTGCAAGTTTTTTTACATATTCATTGTCATAATTGAAAATCGCTGTTCCATCATCGGGTAAATTTTCAATAAGCTCATATTTTGTTCTCATTATATTGTCAATAGACTTAAATGATTCTAAATGACAGGGTCCTATGGAAGTTATAATGCCGAACTTGGGGTTTGTAAGCTTTGCAACCTCATCAATATCGCCTGCTTTAGTTGCACCCAGCTCTGCTATAAAAACATTGTAATCTTCAGTTAATTCATTGTTTATTATTTTGCTTATACCCATGGGCGTATTGTAGCTTCCCGGTGTTTTTAATACTTTATATTTTTCATTTAATATTGTTTCAGTTATGTATTTAGTGCTTGTTTTTCCGTAGCTTCCTGTTATCCCCACTGAATTAATCTTTAAATTTTTAATTTTTTCCGAAGCTAAAATATAATATTTGTTATTTATTCTTTCTTCAATAGGTTTTAATATGAAATTTGCTCCATATATATAAAGTGAAGAAAAATAATAAATTACTGTTAAAATTCCTGTCCATACAGGAAGATAAGACAATATATCTTTTTTAATCCACCTTACAATCAATAAAGTTAATATAAGGTCAATCAAAACAAGAATAAATGCCGTACCGTACAATCTTTTAGCTCTTGGAGTGAAAACCAAGGGTTTTTTTGATTCTTCCTTTTCCCGATTATTTTTAATTAGAAATAACAGGGATATTCCGGCATATATCAAAGGGTATATAATTGTCTTCTCGATAGGAGAAATAATTGTTAAAATTGCCGAAAAAACTATTAAAAGAGTTACATATATTTTATCATTTTTTGTATGTACCTTATCTTTGTTATTCTCCGTCCAGTCCAGTAATTTATCGCTGTCGTAACCTTCAAGCTGTATTATATGAAGGCTTTGTCTTAATTTAAGCGAACATAAATACAGCCAGAATAATATATATAGACTTATAATAATCTGCATATTCACTCTCCAAAATCATCTTTTAAAAATACATTTATAACTGCTCTGAACTGGTCATAGTTATCCACATATGAATAATGACCGGCTCCCTTCAATATAACAAGACCGCTGTCGGGGATTTCCTTTTCCATTATTTGGCCCATGTAAAGAGGGGTTTCCTCATCATTTTCTCCCCAAATCAACAAAGTCGGTGCCTTAATAAGCCCTAAAAGGTTAAATAAATTATCATTGATTACCTTGACCATTGTTTGGCGCATAAGACCGTCAGAATCTCTGTAATCCCGGGAGCCAAATTTCTTATAGAATTTATCCAATTTTTCTTTTTTGTTCTTTGCAGGAAAAGCCAGAAAAATTTTTTTAAGCATTTTAAAGCAGTATACTTTTATATAATATATAGCCTTCCTTTTTGGAATTATTCCCGCACTGTCAATAAGTATTAATTTCTTTACAAGCTCGTATTTGCTTGCCAATATTATTGAAATTCTGCCTCCGTGAGAATGACCAAACAATATCAAATCTTTTAAATTTAGTTTTTTAATTAATCTATGTATGCATTCTGCATAATCATAGGAATTCCATGGTGTTTTTGGAATGTCGCTTGAGCCGAAGCCGGGTAAATCCACAATTACGACTCTAAATTTATTCTTTAATATATTAAAAATAGGCATCATTGTTTGAATACTGCCGCCCCATCCATGGAGCAGCAAAACATGTTTTCCCTCTCCCTCATCTATGTAGTTGATATTTAAGCCGTCAATATCAATATACATCTTAACCCCCGTTAGCGCAGTCTCAGTCACTATAATATCTAATTGGGGACATTCCTCCTTCCAGCAGAGAATATCCCTAAGTAGGGAGGTGTGTCCCCATACCTATAATACTATTATATGTCAATTAATTGAAATGATTATACCATCAAAACAATACATCTGCAAGAAAAAAGACCTCTCTAAGTAAGAGAGGTCTAATAATTTCAATATTTATAATTATAATATTCCGTTTCCTAATAAGGGACCAAATATTAATGAAACAACAGTTATCAGTTTTATCAATATATTGATTGAAGGTCCGGAAGTATCTTTAAAGGGGTCTCCAACTGTGTCTCCAACTACGGCTGCCTGGTGGGCAGGGCTTCCTTTTCCACCGTGTTTGCCGCCTTCAATATATTTCTTTGCATTATCCCATGCACCGCCTGAGTTTGACATGAATATTGCCATAAGAACACCTGTAACCAATGCACCCGCCTGTAATCCTCCTAAAGCTTCCTTCCCCAGCAAAAATCCTACTGCCAAAGGAACTACAACTGCCAAAAGTCCGGGAACAACCATTTCTTTCAATGCGGCTTGAGTTGAAATATCAACGCATGTTTTGTAATCAGGTTTTTGTTTTCCTTCCATAATACCCGGCATTTCTCTGA
>CAZAYQ010000155.1:0-1342 GCA_964489345.1 uncultured Clostridia bacterium
GGAATTATTACAACCTGTACAGGCGCCATTTTTGGAGGCAGTACCAGTCCCCTGTTGTCCGAATGAACCATTATAAGTCCTCCGATGAGCCTTGTTGATATGCCCCATGAAGTGTGATATGGATATTCTTCCCCGCCTTTTCTGCCTTGATATTTTATTTCAAATGCTTTGGTAAAATGCTGGCCTAAATTATGGGACGTTCCCGCCTGCAGAGCTTGACCGTCATGCATCAATGCTTCCATTGTGTATGTCGATTTTGCTCCTGCAAATCTTTCCTTGTCGCTTTTTTGTCCTGTTATAACAGGCATAGCCATCAAATCTTCAGCTACCTGTCTGTATATATCAAGCATCTGCAGGGTTTCCGCCTGGGCTTCCTCCTCTGTTTCATGAAGAGTATGTCCTTCCTGCCACAAAAATTCTGATGTTCTTAAAAATGGCCTGGTTGTTTTCTCCCATCTTACAACGCTGCACCATTGATTATAAAGGTAAGGCAGGTCTCTGTATGAGTTAAGCCATTTTGCATACATGTGGCAGATAATAGTTTCTGATGTAGGTCTGATAACCAGCTTTTCCGCCAGTTCCTGACTTCCGCCGCGGGTAACCCATGCTACTTCCGGTGCAAATCCCTCAACATGTTCCTTTTCCTTATTCAATAAAGATTCAGGAATCAGCAAAGGAAAATACATGTTCTTATGGCCGGTTGCTTTGAATTTTTCATCCGCATATTCTTGAATTTTCTCCCACAAAGCATATCCGTAAGGTCTTATGACCATAAAACCTTTTACAGGCGAATAGTCAACCAGCTCATTTTTCATTATTACATCTGTATACCACCTGCTGAAGTCTTCTTCCATAGGTGTAATTTCTCTTACAAATTCTTTTTCTTTCTTTGCCATTTTTTCTCCTTTCATACGCAGGGGAATGCCTCAAATTTGTTTGCTCCTTTCGTCGCACAAATTTGGCATTCTTTGCGGTTGACCTACCGTCCATTTTTCTGAAAAAAACTCAGAAAAATGGGGTTAGGTCATACAAAATCCGCCTCTGTAAGAGGCGGATATCCGCGGTACCACTCTAATTGCTGCAAAAACCTGTTGCAGCATCTCGTTTCATATAAGGGGGTCACCCTTTGAGTTGTTACTCTCAAATACTCCAAGGCGGGTTCAAAGTGCAGGGGGCCGAAAATCTTCCACCGTTGATTTTCTCTCTCTTGACCATGTAAATTTACTGATCCTCTTCAAGGTAATTATTAATTTGTATATATAATATAAAAATTTGATCTTCTTGTCAACAATTTTTAGGTGATTATCAAAAGTTGCCTTGAATTTCCAGCCTGCTGTGCCTG
>CAZAYQ010000155.1:1442-4282 GCA_964489345.1 uncultured Clostridia bacterium
CCATAGGATGCTATTGTTTGTTTAAAGTAATTACCGTCAATTCAGGGACTGCCATAAACCTAAGAGGTATGGTGGATGTTCCAAGGCCTATATTGACATATATTTTCGTCTGCCTGTAATTGTCAATATTATAAATCCCTCTAATATATTTTTGAGCCAAAAGCGGGGTGTATCTAATAAAAGGAAGATTTACCTGTCCCCCGTGACTGTGGCCGGCTAAAAACAAATCCAGGCTGTATTCCAGAAAATATCCTGCCACATCCGGTTCATGGCTTATTATTATATTATAATAGTCTTCATCCAATAAAGAGATTATGGCCTCTTTGTCAAAGCTGCCGAAAATGGAATCATCCATCCCAATAATATTAATATTATATTCATCAATTATAGCATTTTCATTAACAAGTAATTGAAAGCCGCTCTTTGTCATTATCTGCTTGTATGCACTTTCCGCACCGCCGCCGTAATCATGGTTGCCATAAACAGCATACTTTCCTAAGGGGGCATTTATTTGACTTAAAACCTCCCATATTTCATGTATGTTTTCTTTATTATCGTATTCATTGAATTTATTTATCAAATCACCTGTAAAAACAACAATATGCGGATTTTGAGCATTTATTTTATATACTGCCTTTTCTAAATCTTTGGCAACAAAAAATTTAGATATGTGGGAATCTGAAAAATGTATTATTTTTATATTATCATTTTTATCATTTAAAAAATGACTGTATATATTTTCATGTTTAACTGTCAATAAAACAGGTTCAATAAATCTTGCATATGAAAAAAGTATAATTGATGCTAAAATTAAAAATCCTGTTGCTTTTAGGAAAAATTTCACTTCTTGCTCCTGAATAATATTTGTAATCAGTTCTCTTGAAGTATACCAAATCTCTGCAAAAAAAAACAGCGAAATTTCATTTATTAAAAATTTTTTAATAAATGCGTTCACTATTAACTGTACTAACCTATTCTTGTATCCTTATCATCGCAAATATAAAATTCAACATTATTTGTTAGAATATCTATATAATTAAAAGACACAATTCTTTTATAATCCTTTTTTTCTACGAAGACTGTAAATATTGAAGGGTAGGTATCCAGTATTACTCCTTCACAAAAATGAGACCGGCTTTTTCCTTTTTTTAATTTGAATCTTACCTTTTTCCCAACACAGCCTTCAACTGCTCCCTTAACCCTTGTAACAGAACCTGTGGGCAAATAATCACCTTCTATGCTAAATTTAATGAAAATAAAAAAAATACTATTCATTTCTCATATCTTTTCCATTAATGCAAAAAATATGTGCCTTATCTTCTTTAAATCATAATTGCCTTGAACTAAAGAAATATTTCAGCCCCTTTACCTGGAATGTCTGCTGTACAAAAAATGAATAACACCCTGCTTTCATCAGTATCACACCAGAAAACAAGGTGTTATTCATTCATTGTTTCGACTTCTGTTTTCGGGGGAACCACCTCCTCATAAAGTAATTTATGTTTCATTTAATTTATACCCAATATTTTTTATTTTAATCATAAAATTCATAATTAATTATTTTTTTCGTTGTTAAGCAAAAGATTATGTTATATAATGTTGAAAACCTTAGGATGGAATTGATGAAACTAAAATCTCACGGAAAGATAAATTTATTTTTGGATGTTAAAGGAAGGCTTCAAAACGGCTATCACATCGTAGAAACTGTTATGCAGTCTGTTGATATTTATGATGAAATAACTCTGATTCCAATAGAAAAAAATGAAATAATCATTAATTGTTCAGATTCATCCATACCCGTAAATGAAAAAAACACCTGTTATAAGGCTGCATCCATATTGAAGAAAACTTACGGCATAAACACAGGCATACATATAAGCATCAATAAAAACATTCCTCAAGGGGCCGGTATGGCAGGGGGCAGTTCAAATGCAGCTGCTGTACTTAAGGGATTAAATGCAATGTGGAAGCTTGACATTAAGAATGAGGAAATGTCAGCAATAGGAGCCAAAATCGGTGCTGATGTGCCCTTTTGCCTGCTTGGCGGCACCTGCCTTGCAGAAGGTATCGGTGACAAAGTTACCGAACTGAATAGCTTTCTATGGAATAATGTATTGATAGTAAAACCTGAATTGTCAATTTCAACTGCATTCGCATATGAAAACCTTGATTCTCAGCACTATAATTCCTATAGGGACAACGACATACTTCAACACATATCATCATATAATTATGAAAAGGCTGCAAGATGTGTTTCTAATACATTGGAAAAGGCTGTTGAAAAATTTTGTCCGGAAATCAAAATAATCAAGAAATTATTAATTGACAATGGTGCAATATCATCTGTAATGACAGGTTCAGGCTCTGCTGTTGTCAGTTTTTTTGAAGACGATGACTCCCTTAATATAGCAGGGAAAATCGCGGCAGAAATTTATCCTTATGTATGGAAGGTAAAGACTGTTAAATATGGAGTTGAATTTGTTGATTAAATACGCTTATAAAAGGGTATCAATTAACCTGTAGGAGGGTGCTATGAAAAAAATACTGATTATTATCTTATCAATAGTATTGACAACTGTAATGATGACTGCATGTACAAATGATGCAGATGAAGTGCCTGAAAATGAAATTCAGGATGCTATCGATGAAAATCAAGTCAATAATAATGAAAGCGAAAAAAACAATGATGAAACTCAAGATAAAGAGCCGGTTATGGCGCCGGATTTTGAACTAAAATCAATTGACGGCTCACTGATAAAACTAAGTGAAAACAGGGATAAAAATGTGCTTTTAAATTTCTGGTATACAGGATGCGGATTTTGCGTAACAGAAATGCCTGA
>CAZAYQ010000156.1:0-2175 GCA_964489345.1 uncultured Clostridia bacterium
ATAAAAAACTGCTGCCTGTAATTCAGGCAGCAGAATATACCGGTGTTTTTTTATTTCAAAGCTATTTTCCCTTTGGATAAGGGTTCACAAATAAGAAAATTACACCAATGGATATAAAGCCAATGACAGTTGCATATAAGGGCCCCATAAAAATGTCCCCGGTGAGAGAACCGGTTAAGCCTATCCAATAGGTTGATATAAAAGCAAAAGCATTCATTACAGCCATCATGACGGACATGGCCATGGCGCTTTGCGTAGGAGGTGCATACATACCCAAAAGCATAGCCGTAAAAGGCATGGACATAAGATATGTCAGACCAACAATAAATACGCCTGCAGTAACCATGAGCAGACTGTTCCCCAATATAATAATTCCAACACCTAAGGCTCCTCCAACAAACATGAAGGGTATAATAAATCTTTTAGTTTTCTCATAAAGCTTTCCAAAGAGGATGCCTGAAACAGCTCCGCCCACGGTGTACATGGAAAGAACCACTGCTGAACTTGTTGGACCTCCAATTTGTTTTACTTCAGATAAAATTGAAGACATATTAACCAGCATGGGGTAGATAAGCATTAAAGTCAAACCAAAAATAGAAGATATGACCCAGACGGACACAGGCATTTTTTCCTTGCTTACGGCTTTCCCGCCAAGGGCTTTGCTTTTTACAGCCTGCGGTTCTTTTAAGTATAATAGAACTATAAAGAATGAAATAATTGCCGGAAAATGAGCTATAAAGCATAATTCCCAGGATACTCCTGCAAATGCTCCTCCAAGAAATTGCAATACTATACCGCCAAGGTTCATTACAAAGGAGCCGGCACCTAACATAGTTGCACGTTCCTGTCCTTCATAGAAGCCCATGATGAGAGCATTTCCCAAAGGGCTGATAACCCCTAGACCTATTCCAAAGATTGCCCTGAAGATAAGAACAGTATTAAAGCTTTCATTAAAAAATGCCGGAGCCATACCGCCTATGATAAATAAAGCCAAGCCTGTGAGCGCCAGAGTTTTATACTTTATTTTACTGCCGGCAACTGCTCCCGCAATCAGAGTTGATGGTATAATAAATAATGATGGCAGTGTATTAGCTAATATAATTGTAGTAAATGCAATGTCAGGATAGGCAGCTGCAATATTGGCAATAGCCGGTGTAATAGTTCCGATACCCATAACAATAAAGAATATGGCCATGACAGCAGCAATATTTAATTTACTAAGTTTCATTTAATTCCCTCCATTTTTAATAGTTTAGTGTTACAAACACTTGTTAATATCCCTTTATTTCCATATTTTACTCCACTTAATTATATACATTATTAATTTGCCGGTCAATCAACAACAGAAGTGATTAAACTCAACATTAAAGCCGAAAATTCTACAAATTTCTATTTTTTAAAAAATATGTTGCAAATATTATTTTTGTGGTATAATTTATGCTATATATGCAAAGAGGAAGAAAATGTATAATTTAGTAAAGAATAATATTATTAATATGAATTTAATAAAGACTGGGGACAATATACTGCTGGCTTTGTCAGGAGGGCCTGATTCAGTATTTTTATTCCATAATCTTAGAAAGCTAAGGGAAACTTTAAGCTTTAATTTGTATGCTTCTCATATAAACCATATGTACAGAGGCGAGGATGCCATCCACGATGAAGACTTCGTAAGGGAACTCTGCGGTAAATACTCCATCAAGCTTTTTGTCAAACAAAAAAATGCTACAGATTATGCAAAGGAATTAAGAGTTACCGAAGAGGAAGCAGGCAGAATTTTAAGATATACATTCTTTGAGGAAAATTTAAAGGAGCTTGGAGGAGGCAAGGCAGCACTTGCCCATAATTTAAACGATCAGGCTGAAACAGTGCTCCAAAGAATTATAAGGGGAACGGGAATTGACGGTTTAAGTGCCATGTCATTTGCAAAGGATAATTTGATAAGGCCCATGCTTAATGTTTCAAGGGACAAAATAATGAATTATCTTCATGAAAATAATTATGAATATTGTATTGATATTACCAATAGCCAGGATATTTACGGCAGAAATAAAATAAGGCTTAATTTAATACCGTATTTAGAGCAAAACTTCAATCCAAACATACAAGCCTCCCTTTGCAGAATGTCAGAAACAATGGAAAGGGACAAGAAGATTATAGAAAAGTATGTGGAAG
>CAZAYQ010000156.1:2275-4268 GCA_964489345.1 uncultured Clostridia bacterium
TTTTATTATTAATAAAAGTGTTGAAATTCTACCTGAATTTGAATATAATATTGCTTTGAACAGGTTAAATTATATAAAGGAAATAAATAAAACCGTTTATGCAGTTCTTTCAGATATAAAAAATATATCGGAAATAAATAATGAGGACAAGGATATAATAATCATTGATTATGATATGATAAAAGGCAGTCTGTATGCAAGAAACAGAAGGCCGGGGGATTCAATGATACCCTGCGGCATGAAGGGAAGAAAAAAAATAAAGGACATTTTTATTGATTTGAAAGTAGCAAAAGAGGAAAGGGAAAAACGTCTGATAATTGCAGATGATGAGAATATAATATGGCTTGAGGGCTATAGGATAAATAATAAATACAAGGTGTCAAATACAAGTGATAAAATTCTTAAAATTTCAATAGGGAGGCATTATGAATAAAGACATTAAAAAAATTCTGATTGAAGAAGATGAACTTAAGTCGAAGGTAGCTGAACTTGCTGCTAAGATAACAAAAGATTACAGGGGTAAGGATTTATTGATAGTTTGCGTGTTAAAGGGTGCGGTAGTATTTGCCAGTGATTTAATCAGAAAAATCGACCTGCCCTTGGATATAGATTTTATGGCAATTTCAAGCTACGGCGCCAATACAAAATCTTCAGGCGTAGTAAGAATCCTAAAGGATTTAAATGCGGGGATAGAAGGCAGACATGTTTTAATTGTTGAGGATATTATAGATTCCGGGCTTACACTGGCCTACCTTGCCGACAACTTAAGGTCAAGACGGCCTGCTTCTGTTGAGATATGCACAATACTTGACAAGAAGGAAAGAAGAACTGCTGAGCTGGACATTAAATATACAGGATTTTCGGTTCCTGATGAATTTGTTGTGGGCTACGGCTTGGATTATGCGGAAAAATACAGAAATCTTCCCTATATTGCAGTATTAAAGGAAGAAATTTATAAATAATAAGTGTAATTATTCCAAATTAAATAATTGTATTGATATTATATTTATGTTAAAATTATATGGATAGTAGTCTTAAACAAAGAGGAGGCTTTAATTGAAAGGATTTATGAGAAGCATCGCTATGTACATTCTGATATTTGTGGTCATCATAATGCTTGTTCAAAGTATGGTTGAACCGCCTGAACAGGTGGCCAGCATAAGCTATAGCGATCTTGTGATTGAAATAGAGAATAACAATGTAAAAACACTCACTTTTATAGAAAGTGAAGTAGAAGGAGTGTTTAAAAATGGCGAGTCATTTACTTCCTATGTACCTTCGTTATTTTATTTTTCAGGGAGCTTTTATAACAATCATTTGGTAGAAAGAATAAAAGCCAAGGAAATAGAAATAATCGGCGAGCCTGTACCCCCTACGCCCTTGTGGCTGCAGGCACTGCCTACAATCGGAATGCTGGTGCTGTTAGGAGTTTTATGGTATGTATTCATGAAACAATCCCAGGGGGGAGGAACAGGCAAGGCAATGAGCTTTGGAAAGAGCAGGGCTCATATGGTCAAGGATGATGAAAAAAAGATTACATTTTCTGATGTGGCAGGATTAGATGAAGAAAAGGAAGAACTGAGTGAAATAGTAGAATTCCTTAAGAGTCCGGGTAAGTTTGTAAAACTTGGAGCCCGTATACCAAAAGGAGTACTCCTTGTTGGACCTCCCGGAACAGGAAAAACCTATTTGTCAAAATCAGTTTCAGGAGAAGCAGGTGTGCCGTTTTTCAGCATAAGCGGCTCGGATTTTGTTGAAATGTTCGTAGGTGTGGGAGCTTCAAGGGTAAGAGATTTATTTGACCAGGCCAAGAAAAATGCCCCATGTATTATATTCATAGATGAAATAGATGCTGTTGGAAGAAGAAGGGGGGCAGGCCTCGGGGGAGGCAATGATGAAAGAGAGCAGACATTGAACCAGTTATTGGTTGAAATGGACGGATTCTCAGGCAATGAAGGAATAATCATAATTGCAGCAACTAACAGACCTGATA
>CAZAYQ010000157.1:0-4262 GCA_964489345.1 uncultured Clostridia bacterium
TTTGTAATAATCACGGATGAGTGCCAACATGCTATGGATATAATATACCACAAGTTTAAGGGGTTAATATTACATTAATGTTACAGGTTTGTACTTATGTCCCCAAAAACCCTTATTCAGTGAGGGCATGATAAAGGGCTATGCAGCCCAGTATTGTGAAGGCTATCCCTATTATGATTATGATTGTCTGGAGGGCAGTTTTCGCACTAAAGATGCAGAGCACGGCAAACAGGATGCCTGCACCGGATATAAGCAGCTTTACTGCATCTGAGAAATCTTTATTTTTAATTGAATTGATATAAGTGGGCAGGCTTATGTAAAGAAGGAATATTCCTAATATAAGCATGGTTAACTCAGGCTTGATTAAACCTGCAAGAGCTGCCAATGCAGCAGCCAGGTGATTTATTTTTTCTTTCGGGGATATGTATTTATAGGTCATTTTATAATTAAGGGCACACAATATTAAGAGGATGCTCATCGCCAGACCTATGGCTATAGCTCCTATATACTTTGATGCCAGTATAAATATGATTCCTGTTAAGGTAAGAATCAAGCTTAATATTTTCAGTGTTTTTGATTGAATATTTAAGTCTGAAAACATGAAATCATCCCCTCTTGTTGGTAATTTTATTATAACATTAATAAAAATTGTTATCAATAAATTCTTCAAAACTAAATCCTTGAATTATTGGGAGTTTGGGTTTATAGTTAGCTTATATTTAATTTTTATGGAGGATAGTAATGAATGCTGAAATTCTTTGTATAGGCAGTGAGCTTTTGCACGGTGATATTGTAAATACAAATGCAAGGTATATTTCCAAAAAGCTGGCTGAAATAGCAATAGATGTGTATTACCAAACTGTTGTGGGAGACAATACGGAGAGAATAAAGGAAGCTTTTGGAATTGGTTTTTCAAGGGCTGATATTGTCATATGCACGGGAGGTCTTGGGCCTACACAGGATGATATAACCAAGGAGGCACTGGCTGAATATTTTGGCGTTGAAATGGTTTATGACGAAGGAAGCTATCAGCATGTAAAAAATATGTATATGCGTTTCAGGAGGGACTTTCCTCAAAATAATATGAGGCAGGCATATTTCCCCGAGGGCTCAATAATACTTGATAATATAAACGGTACTGCCAACGGATGCATTTACAGGGGCAAGGACAGTAGCGACAATTATAAAATAGGAATCCTTCTGCCGGGACCCCCGAAGGAAATGGAGCCTCTCATGGATTCAGAGGTAATGCCTTATCTTAAACAGTTCTCCAGCCGGGTTGTTTACGGAGAAAAATTAATTGTGATGAACATTGGCGAATCTGCTGCAGAAGAGATGGTTATTGATATTATAAAAAAACAGACAAATCCTACAATCGCCACCTTTGCCGGTGCAGGCAAGGTTGTTTTCAGGGTTACAGCCAAGGCTGAAAGCAAAGAAAAGTGCATTGAACTTATTAAACCTGTGCTGGAAGAATTAATCCGTCGATTCGGAAAAGAAAATGCTTATCTTGTTGAAAGCGGAAATGTGGAGGATAAGGTTGCCGGCTTGCTGCTTGAGAATAATCTTACTATATCTGTTGCGGAATCATTGACAGGCGGTTTAGTTTCCTCAAAGCTCATTAGCTATCCGGGTATTTCAGGCTCATATCTGCAGGGTTTTATTACCTACAGCAATGAATCGAAAATTAGTACCTTGAATGTAAAAAGAGAAACCATTGAAAAGTATGGTGCAGTAAGCAAAGAGACAGCTAAGGAAATGGCATACGGGGCAGCTGTGGTATCCGGCAGTGACATAGGCCTTTCTACTACAGGGATTGCCGGTCCTGACGGGGGAAGCAGTGAAAAGCCTGTGGGCCTGGTATATGTGTGTGTTTATTATGACGGCAAATATGAAGTTAAAGACATTCATTCCACGGGAGCCAGGGATACTGTAAGAGAAAGGTCAGCCGTGGCTGCCCTTGATTTAGTAAGAAGGTGTATTGAAAGATAGCTTTTGTTTTTGGGGACGGTTCTTTTCGTTTTCTTTTTTAACGAAAAGAACCGTCCCCAAAAACGTTATGCCTCTTCCTTTGAAGGGGTCAGTACTTTATTAAATTCATTTATTTTATTGTTTGCAAGATAGAATATGCTGTCTTTTTCATATTGGCCGTAAATATCCTTTTCTCCTGCCTTTACCCCCGTGAGAAGCTCAATTCCTTCTTCGATTTTCTTAACGGCATAAATGTGGAATTGATTGTTATTAACTGCTTCTATCACTTCATCCTTAAGCATGAGGTTGTCAATATTGCTTTCAGGTATTATAACCCCCTGGTCCCCTGTCAAACCTTTCAATGTGCAGATATCAAAGAAGCCTTCGATTTTTTCGTTAACTCCGCCTATTGGCTGAATTTCTCCCATTTGGTTCACAGACCCTGTAACTGCCAAATTTTGCTTGATAGGTACATCAGCCAGGCTTGAAAGTATTGCATAGAGCTCTGCACTTGATGCGCTGTCTCCTTCAACTCCTCCATAGAGCTGTTCAAAGGTAACCTGGGCAGTCAAACCCAATTGTTTTTCTTGGGCAAACTTTCCTCCCAAATATCCGTTTAAGGTTAAAACCCCTTTTGAGTGGATATTGCCGCTCATCTTTGTTTCCCTTTCTATATTTATAATTCCTTCCCTGCCTGTATAGGTTCTTGCAGTTATCCTGGATGGAAGTCCAAAGGAATAATCGGATACTCCCATTACTGAAAGGCCGTTCACCTGCCCTGCGACTGCCCCCTTTGTATCTATCAAAACCTTTTTGTTTTTTATTTGCTCCTGCATCTTTTCTTCAATTCTGTTGGACCTGTATTTTTTATTCTTTATTGCCCGGCTGACGTGCCTTCCACCAACATATTCTGAATTGTCAGCTTCTGCCAAGGCTGATGCTTCATATACTATTTCACTTACAATATTAAAACGGGTTGACAGCTTGTGTTGATTGTCTGAAAGTCTTGAGCCGTATTCCACCACCTTGGCCAATCCCTGGCAGTTAAAATGCTTTAAGCCTTCATTTTCACACATGGAAGCAATAAATGATACATAATGCTGAATGTTTTCCTCCGTCCTGTCCATTTCTACATCAAAGTCTACATTTACTTTAAAAAGTTTTCTGAAATCTTCGTCTACAGCCAAGAATTGATAGAAGAAGAAACTGCCTACTAAAATAATCTTTACATCTAAGGGGATGGGCTGGGGCTTCAATGTTACCGTAGGCACAAAACGGCTTTGCTCCCCTATATTTTCTACCGTTGCCTCCTTATATTTCAATGCTTTTTTCAAGGTTCCCCATGCATAGGGGTCCATTAATAAATCCTTGGCCTGCAGAATCAGGTAGCCTCCGTTTGCCTTCTGCAGTGCTCCGGCTTTTATCATTGTAAAGTCGGTGGTAGTGGTCATCATATGGGATTTGTATTCTATTTTGCCGAATAAATTGTAATAATAAGGACTGCTTTCTGTTATAACAGGTGCCCCCTTTGTATTCTCATTGTTTATGAAGAGATTTACCTTGTATCTTGTAAAGGGGTCCTTGCTGTCCTTTGCAGCAGCTGCCTTTTCAAATATGTTTTTTTCTTCTCCCTCTAATGGGTCTGAATCATCTTGAAGCTTTGTAATGATATCTTCATTGAGACTGTGGCGGACGCTGCTAAAAATTGCATGATTTTCCGCAGTATCCTTCAGTACCTTATCTAAATAATCAACAATTTCAGAAAAGTCTTTATATTTCTCTTTTAATTGTTCAATAAAAGGTTCTGCAGTTTCCTTTGCAGTTTGTTTTTGAATTTCAACAGCCTTTTCTTCAGCAAATCTTTGCACCATTTGCCCGTCTCTAATCCTGTCGTCGATTTCCTTTGCTGTTTTATTTCTTTTTTCGTCTATTTTCTCACGCTCTTCTTCAGTGAGTTTACCAAATTCCTCCTGTGTAATCTGCCTGTCTTCCACCAGCGGTATGAGAACAATTCTCTGGCCTGCCTGCTGTATGCCAAATCCTGCATCCCTTGCAATTTTATCTATATCTCTTAAAATATCTGACATTTTTTTATTTGTCTTTTGTATTATGTCGTCTTTTTGCTGCTGAAAGTTGCTTCCTTCAAATGCTTTTGGAATATATACCACAAGATTTGTGATGAGCTTTTCCATATCCTTTTGAAAAACTTTGCCCTGTCCGGCAGGAAGAGAAATTGCCAGCGGTTTGTCCCATTCATTGAAGTTGTTTATATAACACCAGTCATCAGGCAC
>CAZAYQ010000158.1:0-2948 GCA_964489345.1 uncultured Clostridia bacterium
TCAGCACTTCAATATTTTCCTGCTTTTTTATTTTATCAGGCTGGAAAATTTCAAGCCCCAGTTTTTCAGCTGTTTCTTTCACTTCTGATTTTTTCAGCCCTTTTCCTCTGCCAAAGGGTTTATCCGGCTGAGTTACAACCAGGGACACCCTGTGGCTGCTTTCATAAAGTTTTTTTAAGCCGGGAACTGCAAATTCAGGTGTGCCCATAAAAATTACATTCATAAAATCACCTTAGTCTTCACTTGCATCTTCGGGTGTATATTCAATAACCCTGTCTATAAACAATATTCCGTTTAAATGGTCGATTTCATGGCAAATAGCCCGTGCCATCAAACCTTCCGCTTCTAACTTTTCTGTTTCATTGTTTTCATTTATATATTCCACGGTCACCTTTAAAGGTCTTGATACTGTCCCCTTTTTCCCCGGAACACTCAGGCATGCTTCCTGGACTGTCTGTTCCCCTGAATCGTTGATTATTTTGGGATTAGCCATTTTATATACTTTGCCGTCCTCCACATCTATAACTATCACACGCTTAAGTATCCCCACCTGGGGAGCGGCAAGTCCCACACCTTCAAATTTATACATGGTTTCAACCATGTCATCCATAAGCATCCTGATTCTATCATCAATAAGGGGAACTTCCCTGCTTTTTTTTCTTAATAATTCATCGCCTTCATATCTTAAATTTCTTAATGCCATATTTTATTCCTCCTAAATTGTATCCGTATTAATATTTATACTTACTTTTATGTTTTCTATATCCTTATCCATATATACAATCCTGAGTATTTTTTTTAATTCTGACAAGCTGTGGTTTGACACCTTAATGAATAAATTAATTCTATACTCATCATTAACTTTGTAAATATTGTGGGGTATAGGTCTGTACAATAATAAGCTTCTTTCCTTTACCATTTCTTGAACCGCTTCTTTTACCTGAGAATATTTCCCGCCGGCTGTTTTTATAAGCAGGTCTTCATTTCTTGATATTAAGCATATGTTTATTATATTAATAAAGGGCGGAAATGCAAATTCTTTTCTTAATTTTAATTCCTGATGTAAAAATAAGTCATAGTCATTATTTCTTGCAGCATTTATTATAAAATTTTCAGGCTCATAGGTTTGAATGTAGACTTTTCCTTTCTTGTCCCCCCTGCCGGCCCTTCCGCTGACCTGGGTTATAAGCTGAAATGTTTTTTCGCTTGCAGTGTAAAAGGGTAAATTCAGTATTGCATCTGCCGAAAGTACTCCTACTGTAGTTACATGGGGAAAGTCAAATCCCTTAGCAAGCATCTGGGTTCCTATGAGTATGTCAATTTTCCCGCTCTTAAAATCATTGTATATATTTTCATATGCATCAGCGCCGGTCATTGAGTCAAGGTCCATTCTTTCAATGGATGCATGGGGAAATAATTGATTTATTAATTTTTCCACATGCTGGGTTCCGGCACTGAACTGCTCTATTTTATCACTTTGGCACTTTGGACATTCATAAATCATTTTTCTTGTTCTTCCGCAGTAGTGGCACTTCATCATATTTCCTTCTATATGGTAGGTCATGGAAACATCACACCGCTGGCACCTTACTACATAACCGCATTTTTTGCAGGATACGAAACCGGAATAACCTCTTTTGTTTAAAAACAATATTACCTGTTCATTCTGCCTAAGAGAATTTTTTATGCTTTCATACAGTTCCTGGCTGATAATTGTATTGTTTCCCTTGTCAAGCTCATCAGACATATTTATAATTTTCATTTCAGGCATAGAGGCGTCTTTAACCCTGTTTTTCAGTTCAATTAATTCTATCTGCCCTTTCATTGCCATATGGTAGGTGTTTAAGGACGGTGTTGCGGAACCCAGTATAACCTTCCCTCCCGTCATATATGCCATTTTTACGGCAACTTCCATGGTGTCATATTTTGGAGATGTTGAAGAAATATAGCTGTCCTCATGTTCCTCGTCAATTACTATTACACCTAAATCTCTTATAGGGGCAAATATGGCAGACCGGGCTCCTATTACAATATCAGCATCTTTGTTGTAAACCCTAAGCCACTGTAAGTACCTGTCTTTTTTGCTTAATTTTGAATGAAACACAGCAATTTTGTTTCCAAACCTCTTCTTAAACCTGTCAATAGTCTGGGCTGTAAGAGAAATTTCCGGAACAAGCATAATTGATTGTCTGCCTTCTCTTAAACATTCACTGATTATATTCATATACACTTCTGTCTTGCCGCTGCCTGTAACTCCATGGAGGAGAAATGCTTTTTTGTCCGACTTGAGAATTGTTTGGCAGGCATTCTTTTGCTCTTCGTTCAAGCATAATGGTTCTTCTCTTTGAAACTCTTCCTCACTTGAATAATTTAAAACAAGTTTTTCCTCTAATACATCCTTTTTTATCAAATTATTTATGACCGCTTTTGAAACATTCAATTTCTGTCTTAATTCATCCATGCTGACTGATTGGTGTTCTTTTAAATATTCTATTATCTTTAGCTGGTTTTTTGTTTTATTAATCTTGTAACCGTCAGCCTCTTTGTTTTCTTTTAAACTTGCATGCTTTTCGTAAATGCTTTGAGTTTCGGAAGGTATCATCAGTCTCATTGCATCGGAATATTTGCATATATATCTTTCCCTTATCCAAAAAATAATTTTAATCATTTCTTTTGTTACTATGGGTTTTTCATCTATTATTTCAATAAGAGGCTTAATTTTTTCAACAGGATAATCGCAGGTTGAATCAAGAGAAACTATTAATGCATCAATAATACTTTTCCCCCTTCCAAAATTGACTCTGACTCTTTTTCCTTCTTCAGCCGAGTTTATCAATGCATCCGTCACGCCATATGTGTAAAGCTGATCTGTGCTTTTGGAAATATTATTTAAAATTACCTGTACAAATCTATTATACATATCTTCTCCATATTCGGGGACATTCCTC
>CAZAYQ010000158.1:3048-4208 GCA_964489345.1 uncultured Clostridia bacterium
AAATTAAATAATCAGTCATTAGACTGATTATTTGACATGTCATAGTCCGGTCTTTCTTCAATATCTCCTGTTTTATCTTTTGTCCGGGCTCTTTCTTCTGTCTTTTCATCATTTGCAGTCAATGGTTTTTTGTATTTGTCGTAATCATAAATAGCTTCAAACTTATCATCATAGAATTCCTCAATGGCAATTGCCACAGGTTTTTTTGTATCTGTGTCGATTAAGGGGTCTGAACCGTCTATTATTTGTCTTGCTCTTTTTGATATTATTGTCACTAAAGAATATTGGCTGTCAACCATTTCATTTAATTCATCTATTGATATTTTTTTCATTCTCATATCTCCCTAATTTTACTGATTATTTCTTTTTTCCTTATTACTCTGTTTTTTTCTGACTCTATTATATGTTTGATTTTTTCAGTTGCAATATCTACCCTGTCATTAAGCACTATATAGTCATATTGGAAAGCATAGTTTAGTTCATCATAAGCTGATTCCATTCTCTGCAAAATCACTTCCTTTGAATCAGTGCCCCTTCCTTCAATTCTTGATTTTAATTCGGTCAGGGAAGGAGGAAGAATAAATATGAACACTCCCATGGGGTAATTTTTTTTTACCTGGAGAGCTCCCTGGATGTCAATTTCTAAAATTATATCATTCCCTGCTTTAAGCTGTTTAAACACTTCATTTTTTGGCGTTCCGTAATAATTGCCGTAAACTTTTGCATATTCGAGAAATTCATTATTATTTATTCTTTTAATAAATTCTTCTTCATCAATAAAATAATAGCTTATGCCTTCTTCTTCGCCTTCCCTGGGCTTCCTGGTGGTTGCAGATACAGATACTTTCAGGTAGCCCATTTCCATAAGAAGTCTTTTGCAAATAGTTCCTTTACCTGCTCCCGAAGGTCCTGATATTACAACTAATAATCCTTCGTCCATTGTTCACCTCTACTTAGTATTGTGGTCCTCGAACCTCTGTGCCATTGTATCCGGCTGAATTGCCGATAGAATTATATAACCTGAGTCTGTTATTATTACAGCCCTGGTTTTTCTGCCGTAAGTTGCATCTATTAGTTTCCCTTTTTCGCGGTTTTCCTGAATTAATCGTTTGATCGGTGCCGATTCAGGGCTTACAACCGCCACTATCCTGTTTGCCAGC
>CAZAYQ010000159.1:0-4191 GCA_964489345.1 uncultured Clostridia bacterium
CTATCTGATAAAAGCTCCGCTGCCAAAACTCCCTTATCAGTAAGCTTTGAATCCTTATGCCCTTGAAACCTAAACTCTCTGTTCCAAATTGTTTCGCCGTGTCTTGTCAAATATATTTTTGTCATAATAAATGTGTCCCCTTCCTTGAATTCCTTCTGCTTCTTTCTTATTATATATCATATTCCTTTAATATTTATTAACTGTTGTCAACCGATTAGTCCTACGAAAATCGGCACCAGAACTGTTACAGCCAGCGACAGCATCACTCCGCTTATGAAGGATATTACTGCAACCTCTGAATTGGTATTTTTTGTTATCATAGGAAGCCCTGTATCCATGCTTATTGCTGCGCCTGCCGCTATTGTTTCCAGGTATCCTATATGTTTTGCAATGAATGGAATTGCAACAAAGGCAGTCACTTCCCTGAAAACATTTGATAAAAAGGCAACAGTTCCAAGTTCTGATGATACGGGTGTTATAATTATTGCCGATAAGGTATACCAGGACATTCCTGAGGCAATGGCAAGGGCTCCAAAAATATTCATATCAAATAAAAAACTGCAAACAAGGCCGCCTGCCAAGCTGCCTAATATAGTTCCTAATGGCACAATAAGAATTTTAAAGCCTGCATTTTTTAAATTTTTAAAAATATCCTTATTGCTTCCCAATTCTATTCCAACAAAGAACAATAAGAGACAAAGTCCAATATCCATCAATAAACCGGTATTGTCATATACCGAATCAGGCATCACAAATAGCCCGGCTGATATCCCAAGGACCAATGAAATCAATATCCTTTTAGTCATTCTTGCCCCCTGTAATATTTGTGTCAGAAATCAGCTTCTTCCTGGCAGCGTAAACAAACAAAATGCTCAATGAAGCAGTTGCCAGTGCAAATACAGCTGCCATTAGCCCTATTTGGCCGATGGAAGACAGTATTTGCTCATCCATACCTATTCGCAAGCCCATTGTAAAAATCAGTCCAAATAGTATAAGTGATTGTATTGATGAAATTTTTTTCATAAGTTTTTCATGTATTTTCCCCTTGCTGCTAATAAACCAGCCCAGGGCTAAAATTCCAATGTAAAGTAAAACTCTTAATACCATATTGCCCCCTATTCTTTCCTGCCTGTGTCCATCCACTTAATAAGCTGCTCTTCTCTTATAATATCTATTCCAAGTTCCTTGGCCTTCTTGTTCTTAGAAGAATTTGACAAGTTATCATTATTTATCAAATAATTAGTTTTTGAAGTGACAGATGATGTAACTTTCCCGCCTCTTTCCTCGATTGCTGCCTTTAACTCATCTCTGTTTTTGAAGTGGTCTACAGACCCTGTGATTACAAAAATAAAATTCTCAAAAACCTGTGCCGGTGATGTGTTAGAGCTGGCTTCAATTTCCACTTCCTTAAGCACATCTTCTACAATGATCTTCTTTTTTTCATCACTGAAAAATTTCACATAATTATTTGCCATCACTTCTCCGATACCGTTTATTTCAATGAGCTCATAAAATTTTGCAGTTTGGATTTTCTCCCAGTCATCTCCAAACTTTTTGCTTATCAATTTTGCATTTGATAAACCGATATTTGTTATGCCAAAGCTGTATAAAAGTCTTGCTGCAGTAGTTTTTCTTGCCTTATTTACTGAATTGACCAAATTGTTGAAGGACCTTTCTCCAAATCCCTCCATACCTGTTATAATATCTTTAAATTTCTCAATGTGGAAAATATCAGCTAATTCCTTAACAAGTCCTTTTGCAATTAATTTTTCAATGGTAGCTTCAGAAAGTCCTTCCACATTTAAGGCATCCCTGCTTACAAAATGGGTGAATGATTTTATCTGCTTTGCCAGGCATTCGTCATTGATGCAGTACAATGTCTTAATGTCATTGTCGTTTTTAATTATTGTTTCAGACGTACACACCGGGCAATGTTTGGGAATTTTGATATTATTGCTTCTGGTTAAATTGTCTGAAAGCTGAGGAATTATCATATTAGCCTTATATACTTTGATTGTATCGCCGATTCCCAGCTCCAAACCCTCCATGATGCTTAAATTATGGAGGCTGGCACGGCTTACGGTTGTCCCTTCAAGGTCTACAGGTTCAAAAATTGCAATAGGATTTATTAGTCCTGTCCTTGAGGCACTCCATTCAATTTCTAAAAGTTTAGTTTCCTTAACTTCGTCTCTCCATTTAAAGGCTATGGAATCTCTCGGAAACTTTGCAGTGGTCCCCAATGAGCTGCCGTATTCCATATCATCATATGTCAGCACAAGACCGTCAGAAGGAAGGTCATTGTCACTTATATGGTCTTCAAACCACTTTACTGTTTCTTCTATATCCTCCTGACTTGTTTTTTTAAATTCAACTACACCAAATCCTTGATTCTTGAGCCAATTTAGTTGGCCGATTCTTGAATTTTTAAAGTCAACACCTGCTTTAACAATGGAAAATGCGTAAAATCTCACATTTCTTTCTGCTGTTATTCTGTTGTTTAACTGCCTGACAGAGCCGCTGCAAAGATTTCTCGGATTCTTGTATTTCCCTTCAGCTTCAGATATTTGTTCATTTAGCTTATTGAAATCCGAATAGCTTATAAGAGCCTCTCCTCTTAATACCAGGCTGCCCTTATATGCTATGCTGACAGGAATATTTATAAAAACCCTGGCGTTGTTGGTAACTACTTCCCCGATTTCTCCATTGCCTCTGGTTACAGCCTTTGTGAGCTTTCCCTCCTCATAGGTCATAACAATTGTAAGTCCGTCAAGCTTCCATGAAAGAAGACCTTCCTTTTCCCCCAGCCAATCTTTCAAAACAGAAATGTCTTTTGTTTTATCCAATGAAAGCATTGTCTTCTCATGCCTCTCTTTGGGCAGATTTGACAATAACTCATATCCTACCTTAATGGTGGGGCTGTTTGACAATATAAGCCCTGTTTCTTCTTCCATTTCCTTAAGTTCATCATATAGTTTGTCATATTCATAATTTGACATTATTTCTCTGTCTTCTTGATAATATGCTTTGTTTGCTTCATTTAAAAGCTTGATTTTTTCTTTCATCAAGAGAAGTTTATCATCCATACTATACCTTCCGCTTATATTTTTTCAATCGGTGCATATTCCAGTTTGAGATTCTTAATGCCCTTGTTTTCAAAAGCAATTACTATTGTATCATCTTTTAGCTGTACCACTGTTCCTTTTCCCCACATTTTATGCATTATTTTGTCGCCCGGGGTAAAATCATCTGATTTAACCTGTTGTCTAATTTGAGTTTTGTCTTTGGAATAGTCTGTTTTTCTTGTTTCTATAAATGATTCCAATTGTTGAAGTTTTTTACTCCCAAATGATAAAGAGTCGGAGCTTTCTATGCATCCTTGTGGAATTTCATCCAAAAATCTTGATTTTATTCTCATTTCATGGCTGCCAAAACGCATTCTGTCCCTGGCATGTGTTATATAGAGCATTCTTTTTGCTCTTGTTATTGCAACATAGAAAAGTCTTCTCTCTTCTTCAATGCTGTCATCTTTATCATCATCCCGTATAATTGGAAACATGCCGTCTTCAAGTCCTGCTATAAAGACTGTATCAAATTCAAGACCTTTTGCACTGTGGACGGTCATAAGGGTTACAAGATCCTTCCTTGTATCAGTCTTATCTATATCAGCCAGCAGTGAAATATGAGCTAAGAAATCCTCCAATGAGTTTTCTGTATATCTTTCTTCAAAATCCTTAGCCGCTGACAAAAATTCATTTATATTTTCCACACGGCTTCTTCCTTCCACCGTATCATCCTGAAGAAGCATTTCCTTAAGACCTGTGTCTTCCATCACGTCCATTATGAAATCGCTAATAGGCATTACATCCTTTTTAATCATCAGCATTTCTATCATTGATACAAAGCTTTCAATACTTCTTGCCGCTGAAGGCATTAATTCCATTTGGTCAAGGTCAAAACATCCTTCAAATTTTGATAGACTTTTTGATAAAGCATAATTTGAAATGGTCTCAAGGGATTTTTGTCCTAATTTTCTTCTTGGCAGATTGATAATCCTGTCAAAACTTACATCTTCCTTTTGATTTTGAATAAGCCTTAAATAAGCCATTATGTCCTTGATTTCTTTTCTGTCGTAAAACTTTACTCCCCCTACGATTTTATAGGGTATGCCTTCTCTTATCAAGCCTTCTTCCA
>CAZAYQ010000160.1:0-1279 GCA_964489345.1 uncultured Clostridia bacterium
GAAGCCTGGAAAACTTGTTTGTAAACATAGTATCAAGTTCTCCCATCCTGATACCTGCAATAATCATTTGTATAGCGGGCTTCCTGAAATTAAGAAAGTATTGGAAAAAGAAAATTTAGATTAGTGAAATTACCCGAACCCTATAGATAGGACACACATCCCCCCAGTGTGTCTTTCTTTTTGCAAAATACTGTTTATAGATTTGAATAAGTATGGTATAATGAAGCATCAAATAAAAAAGAGGAAAATTATGGGTCAAAGTATTGCAGATATGCTCAATGATAAATCAAGAGAACAGATGAATAGTATGATTAAAACAAATAAAACAATTGCAGAGTTAAAGCCCGGGGAAAAAGCAGACGGCTTTTATCTCATTAAGCATTTTGAAGTGAAGAAAACTACTAACGGAAAACAATATATTGATATGGACTTAGTCGACAAAAGCGGTGAAATTAATGCAAAGGTATGGGATTACTCCCAGGAAACAGAAAAGCTGATCCAGGAAAACCCCATTGTGAAAATAAGAGGCGAAGTCCTTGAATGGAACGGGGCAAGGCAGCTTAAGGTCAATAAAATAAGGGAGAAGAATCCTAAGGACAATGTGCATATTCAGGAATTGATACCTTCTGCTCCCATCGAACTTGGCGAAATGCTTGAAGGAGTAAAGTCCTATATAAAAAAAATTAAGGATATTGAGCTTAGGACATTAACAGATAATATTCTTAAAAAATATGAAAATAAGCTCTATTATTATCCTGCAGCAAAAAGAAACCACCATTCATACAGGGGGGGACTTTTGTATCATAATCTAAGGATGCTTCAGTCAGGTGAGAAGCTTTGCCAGGTGTACGATTTTCTAAATGCAGACTATGTATATGCAGGAGTAATCCTCCATGATATGTGCAAAATATTGGAAATGGAATCTGATGAATACGGAATAGTATCTGATTATTCCATGGAAGGCAAATTATTGGGACATATAATTCAAGGTATAAAAGAAATTGAATTTGAAGGTGAAAAGATAGGCATGGACAGGGAAAAAAGCGTAATTTTACAACATATGGTTTTATCCCACCACTATGAGCCTGAGTTTGGCAGTCCCAAGAAACCCATGACTCCGGAAGCAGAGCTCCTGCATTTCCTGGATATAATGGATGCAAGGATGTTTGATTTTGAACACTCTCTTGAAACAATCGAGCCCGGGGAATTTACTGATAAAATTTGGCTTTTGGATAATAGAAATCTTTATAAAATAAAAGGAGAGTCATAGGAAGGGGGA
>CAZAYQ010000160.1:1379-4181 GCA_964489345.1 uncultured Clostridia bacterium
TTTGAAGGAATGTCCCCGTACTTATGGTCTTCTTCTTTGTCTTATACGAATGGGTTTTTGCACTGATGTTTCTTTCCTTGTATTTTTTTCTGCTGAAGGGGGCGGTTTTCTCTGCTCAAACTGAGCATTTTTAAATACTTGGTCTTCGGAAGGCTCATATGACTTTTCAGGTTCATTTGAAGAAGACATGACATTATTTATCATTGGCATAAATTTTTCTATTAAAGAGTTTAAATCAGTATTATCCTTATTTCCGTCCGTCAAAGAAGAAAGCATTTCGTTTAAACCACCGTTTTTAGCCATATTAATTGCCATGGCACCCATAATTTTATCCATGTTTCCGGATATGAGAGGTTGTGCCAATAGCTTAGCAACAGGGATATTGCCGTTTTTCAACAGTGCCGTTATTTTATCCGCCGGTGTTTTGGCATCTGCAGCCTGAATCGGACTGAAATTCTGCGCCCTGCTGATAAATGAGTACATGCCGAGCAAGGTGCTTGCTTTTTCCACTGCCGGCAGATATGTATTTAACTTTGATACTGTTTGCGGTGAAGTAAGAGGGGCAAAGGTACGAACCATGCCTATTATACCTTCCATTTTCGCCGGGTCTCTAATTATTCCTTGTGCCATAGTCCTGCTTGTTCCTGAAAGTTTAGACACAACTCCGTTAAATTGACCGCCCCCAAAAATATATTTTGCTGCTAAAAAATATAATAATATTTGAACTGGAATATTATCACCTTCTTATAAATATCTTCTTATATCATATTCTTAAAGTGCTATTATGTTACAAGTCACACTGGCCCCGCAAACAGAAAATTGTAATTAAACGGTTCAGGCGGCATATTATATAACATATGGGAGGTAGATCTATGTCAAATATATTTAGAAGTGACAGTGAAATAAACAAAATCAAGGGAAGCAAAGAATTTAAGAATGCTAAAACCAAGGCTGATGATTTTGTAAACAATAAACAATTTCAGGATTTTAAAGATAAGTATGAGGGAAAATCAGAAGAAGAAATAATGAGGGATGCAAAGAATATGAGCAAAAAACTAAAGCAGCAGTACGGGGAAGAGGAATACAATAAAAAATTAGAGGATTTAAAAAATCTCGAAAAGTTCCTGACACCGGAGCAAAAAAGAAAAATGAGAAAGTTTTTGGAAAATCTTGATGAATAGGAAGCAAAAGCTTCCTTAACTAATTTCTGAATGATATAAGCAGCATTCTATGGGTAGCAAGTACCTTTTACTAATAAATTATTGAAAAATGAGGAGGATATGAACTTCAAAAATTGCTATTTTTCAACAGTTTGATAAGCAGAACAAAGGAGAAAAATGCATGCGTATCAAACACAAAAGTTAGGAATTGTCAATTCAATCCAGATAGCGTTTTCAAAAATAGTTGACATTAGAAATTTATTCTATTATAATAGGAATACATATTTTTATGTGTAAAATTAGGAGGGACAAGTAATGAAAAGATTTATAAGTTTATTGTTGGCATTAATGATGATATTATCATTAGCAGCATGTGCCAAGCCGGCACAAACACCAGCTCCGCCGGCAGAAGAAACACCGGCAGATAAAGAACCGGCAGGAGAGGAGCCCGCAGAAGAGCCCGAAGTTGAAGAAGAAGCATTTGAAGGCATAATTGCCATTGTTACAAATACTCTTTCTCAAAATGAAGAAGAATACCGTTCAGCAGAACTTATGGTTAATAGATACGGCAAAGACAAAATTATGCACGTACTATGGCCTGATAACTTCATGACTGAACAGGAGCAGATGATTTCTACCATTGCAAAGATAGGCTCCAACCCGGATGTTAAGGGACTGGTAATCAATCAGGCTGTTCCCGGAACAAACGCTGCGGTAGATAAACTGTTGGAAACCCGTGATGACATATTTATTTCTTTCTGTTCACCTCAGGAAAATCCGCCTGATGCTGCTGAAAGAGCAAATTTAATTCTTAATTCAAACGAATTGGAAATGGGAGATACTATTCCTGTGCAGGCACAGAAATTAGGAGCAGAAACATTAGTACACTATTCATTCCCAAGACATATGTCAATAGTTATGCTTGCTGCAAGACGTGATTTAATGAGAGCAAAATGTGAAGAAATAGGACTTGAATTCTATGATGCTATAGCACCGGACCCCACAAGCGATGTTGGAGTTCCCGGAGCACAGCAGTTTATACTTGAAGACGTGCCCAAGTTAGTAGAAAGATTTGGGAAAAATACAGCATTCTTCTCAACAAACTGTGCTATGCAGACACCGCTTATTAAAGCAACTGTTGATGAAGGAGCAATTTATCCGCAGCCTTGCTGCCCGTCACCATATCATGGATTCCCATCAGCTTTAGGTATAGAATCAATATCCAGCGATTTCTCTGTTGATGGTATGGCTAATGTAGTAAGCGAAACTGCCAAAGCACTTAAAGCAAAAGGAGTTCTAGGAAGATTCTCAACATGGCCGGTACCTATGGCTATGATGAATACAGTAGCTTCCACAGAATATATAATTGAATGGATTAACGGAAATGTGGGCGATGAGCTTGACATAGACCTTCTTGAAGAAAAAATGGCTGAATATGCTAAATTAGCTGTTACAACAAAACCATACACAGAAGAAGGATTAGAAATTTCTCACTTCAGATTGATTATGATGGACTTCTTAACTTACGGAGAAGAACATATACTTGATTAATCGATTAAGCTACAATAATTAAATGATTAAATAATAAAACATTAAGGAATGTTTCAGAATTTCTTATTAGGAACTTCTGATTCATTCCTTT
>CAZAYQ010000161.1:0-4180 GCA_964489345.1 uncultured Clostridia bacterium
CAGTTCATATTTCTTGCCATCATCAAATACCAATGAACTTCTTTTCTTATATGTATTTTATCAACATAACAGGTGCGGCTGAATTCGTAGCTTATTTTGCCTAAGTATTTGATAGGGGTTGCTTTTGCTTTAGTTTCCTCGTATACTTCACGCATGGCGGTCTCTTTTAAAGATTCGTTTTCTTCAACTCTTCCTTTTGGAAGAACCCAATCCCCGTTAAATTTCTTCAACATTAATATGCTGTTCTTAAAAAAAACAATTCCTCCTGCGCTTATTTCATCTATCATACTTGCCCGCCTTTTAATATTGTAGTCTTTATAATATCACAATATTAAAAAAAATCAAACATATATTTACATATTTTAAGTTTACAATAAAAATATATATATTTCAATGTTTTTTGGTAAAATAATTACAAAATCAACCCTTTACCGGACAGCCGGCATGTCTGGCTGCACAAAAACTCCGGCTGACAATAGCTTTTCGGTCCATTTAGCTGTAAAATGGGATATATAAGCTTTGAATTACTCAAAATTTCAATTAATGTGTGAATTTATTTTTAAAAAAGGTGATTTTAAAGTGAATTATGCTCAAAATTTCAAGTAATGTGTGAAAAACTGGAAATACATACAGCAAAAAACACACATTAATTGAAATTTTGAGTATTTAGTAAGGTCGCTCTCCGAAATACTGGAAGTAATCGACTCTCATGTCACCATTAAAAAGTTTTCTTTTTCTGTCTGCCTTCCTTCCGAATTCCTTTTCAAAGTTAACAGAGGAGGTTATTACATAAACTGACCAGGTTTTATCCCTGCCGAATACCTGCCCCAGCTTTTTATGAATTTTAATGAGGAGCTCATCATCGCCGATTCTTTCTGCATAGGGGGGATTAGTAATTAAAACTCCATGTGAGCACATGGGTTTTTCTATGTGATTTACATCTTTTATGAAAAACTCTATGCAGTCATCCACTCCTGCTTCAGCTGCATTTTCCTGAGCGATTCTTATTGCCTTTTCACTTACATCAGAAGCATATATTTTAATTTCCGAATCAAAATCTATATTTTTTCTGGCTTCAATCTTTTCATTTTTCCAATATTCATCCTTTACCATAGGCCAGTCCATGGAAGCAAAGTTTCGATTCAAGCCCGGTGCAATATTTCTTCCTATCATTGCTGCTTCGATAGCAATTGTTCCTGAGCCGCACATGGGGTCATAAAGTACCCTGTCTTTATTCCAGAAGCTTAGCTTTACCAAGGCTGCAGCCATAGTTTCCTTCAAGGGGGCTGTCATTGATTTTTCTCTGTATCCCCTTTTAAAAAGACCTTCTCTAGCTCCTGTTGTATCTATTGAAATTGTAGCTATATCTTTATTGATTGATATCAGTATAGTAAATTCAGGTCCGGTTTCCGGCATCCATTCCATATCATAATATTCGCTGAGTTTATTGGAAACTGCCTTTTTTACCATCCTCTGACAGTCCGGTGTGCTGTATAATTTGGATTTGACGGATTTTCCTTTCACAGTAAACTTTCCGTCCTTTGTAATCCATTCTTCCCAAGGCAGCTCATAAGTTCTGTCAAAAAGCTCTTCAAAACTCAATGCTTCAAATTGTCCCATTATCAGCATTACCCTGTCGGCACATCTCAAATTGATATTTGTTTTGCATATATCTTGTATTTCTGCATCAAAATACATCCAGCCGTTATCCGTTACTATATTTTCATAGCCTAAGTCATTCAACTCTCTTTTTACGACTGCTTCAAGTCCAAAGGCTGATATTGCAGCCAATTTTATTTTATCCATATGTTTCCTTTCTAACAGGGACCTCCCTCATATCGCACCCCAAAGATTAACCCTTGCATGAAGGTGTATCCCACTTCCTTGCAGCAGGGGAACGGGGGTGTGCTTTTTCTCTCCTAAGAACGGAAAGAACCGTCCCCTTTGTTCTTGTCATAACAATTTTCTATAAACAGGTCTTTGAGATTCCAAAATTTCTTGAATTCTTCATATTCAATTTCTGCCGGTCCAATATTCTTATCAGCTTTAAGGGCTCTTATGAGAATATTTTTAGGAGTGTGATCCATTGAAATAAATTCCATCAACTGCACCTTATATCCCTTAGTTTCCAAAAATAATCCCCTCAATGAATCGGTAACCAAAGAGGACATTCTCTCCTTTATAAGGCCGTGCTTAAGCATGGAATTTAAATTTTTGTTTTCAATTTTATCGAAAAATTCATGCTGGCAGCAAGGCACAGACAAAATAATATCGCAGTCCCAGAAAATAGCCTTTACAAGGGCTGCGTCAGTTGCCGTGTCACAGGCATGAAGTGTTACCGTCATATTTACCTTATTTTTATATTCAAAATCACCTATGTCCCCATATACAAATTTTAGATTTTCATAATTGAGGGTTTTGGCTGTTTCATTGCAAAATTCAATAACTTCTTCTTTTAAGTCAAGTCCTGTTATCTGCACCTTTATTTTTCTTATATTATAAAAATAATAATACAGGGCAAATGTAAGGTATGCTTTTCCGCAGCCAAAATCAATTATGGTGAAATTATCCTGTATATCTTTTCCCGCCAGAGAATCATGGACAATTTCAAGAAATTTATTTATTTGCTTAAATTTATCATATTTCTTGGCGTAAACCCTGCCTTCCCTGCTCATGACCCCTAGTAAAATAAGAAAGTCGCAGGGCTGGTTATCACTGATTATATATTGTTTTTCCCTGTTGTGATCTTCTATATTCTGTTTTTTCGAGGGTTCATTCCCGGTGATTTTTATAGTCCCTTTTTTACCTGTCAATATTTGATAGTCTGCATCTGCTGTAAATAAATTAATATTGCGGTATTGGTTAACCATGTTTATTAAAACATCAAAAGAATCCCCATAGGTTAAGTTTTCGTGAAATGCCTGTGTGTCTGTGAATTTCTCAAGCTGCAGGCAAGGCCTGTCTTTTATTGCTATTGGCCTGACAGTTATCTTTTTATAGTGAGACTTAATCCTTGAGCCTGTAAATATACCGTATATAAACTTATTCTCTCTTAAACTGTTTTTAATAATTTCATCAATATTCAAAATATCTCCTATGATTATGGCAAGGGGACGGGGGACTGATTAGAGAACATTCCTCGTGCCCCAAAGACTTGCCCTGCTTATTAGAGCTGTTTCCCCACACCTTTAAAACTGCTTTTCAGGGGGACTATTCTGTTAAACACCAGATGATCCTCTGTGGTATCCTTGTCAATCATAAAGTATCCGTGTCTTAAAAACTGGAATCTGTCGCCTGCTTTAAATTCCTTCATTGAAGGTTCAACCTTGCAGTTTTTTAATACTAGCTTTGATTCAGGATTTAATTTCTCCAAGAAATTTGTTTTATCGTATTCCTCATCCTCCATCATGTAGTCATAAAGCCTTACTTCTGCATCGATGCAGTGTTTTGCCGAAACCCAGTGGAGGGTCCCCTTTACTTTTCTGCCTGTAAAGCCTGACCCGCTCTTTGTTTCAGGATCGTATGTACAGTGTACTTCAGTGACATTTCCTTCATCATCCCTTACAAAATCCACACACTTCACAAAATATGCATTTCTAAGCCTGACTTCATTCCCTGGATAGAGCCTGAAATACTTCTTTGGAGGATATTCCATGAAATCTTCCCTTTCAATATATACTTCCCTTGAAAAAGGAATCATGCGGGTGCCCATATCGGGATTGTCCGGATTAATTTCAGTTTCTACATATTCAAGCTTATCTTCAGGATAATTGGTTATTATAAGCTTTATTGGATCTAATACAGCCATTGTCCTGGGAGCTTTTGGTCCTAAATCATCTCTTACGGCAAATTCAAGCATGGCAATATCTACCACGCTTTGAGCTTTTGAAACTCCTATGGCGTCACAGAAATTCTGTATGGATTCCGGAGTATAGCCTCTCCTTCTCAGACCCGCGATTGTTGGCATGCGGGGATCGTCCCAGCCGTCTACATATCCTTCTTCAACCATTTGTTTTAAATATCTTTTGCCCATCATAGTTTTCGATAAAAACAGCTTGGCAAATTCAATCTGCTTTGTAGGGGCATCTTTAAAATCGTCAATATTGATTAGCACCCAGTCGTAAAATGGTCTGTGGTCTTCAAATTCCAAGGTGCAAACTGAATGTGTAATTCCTTCTAT
>CAZAYQ010000162.1:0-4171 GCA_964489345.1 uncultured Clostridia bacterium
ATTAATGAAATTGTCAGCCTGGCTAAACTCAAAGGTGTTGATGCTATTCATCCCGGATATGGATTTTTAGCTGAAAACGTCGATTTTGCACGTAAATGCCAGGAAGAAGGTCTTGTATTTATCGGTCCCGACCATATTATGATGGACAAATTAGGAGATAAAATCAAATCAAAAATTGCAGCGGCAGCAGTCGGCGTGCCTACTATTCCCGGTATAGGGGAAGCAGTTCAGTCTGAGGCTGAAGCAAAAAAGCTTGCTGATTTCTGCGGATATCCGGTTATCCTCAAAGCTTCTGCCGGAGGAGGCGGACGCGGAATGCGTATTGCATGGCGCGAAGAAGATTTGATCAGGGAGCTTAGAAGTGCAAAAAGTGAAGCCAGAAAAGCTTTTGGAATAGATACTATTTTCATTGAAAAGTTTTTAGAGAATCCAAAACATATTGAGGTCCAGGTTTTGGGCGACAATTACGGCAATATAGTTCATTTATATGAAAGAGACTGTTCCATTCAAAGAAGACACCAAAAGGTTGTGGAATTTACACCTGCCATAAGTATTACAAAAGACCAGAGGCAGGCAATCTGCAATGATGCATTGAAATTAGCAGCATCGGTTAATTACAGAAATGCAGGCACCCTTGAATTTTTAGTGGATAAAGAAGGGAACCATTACTTCATAGAAATGAACCCCCGAATTCAGGTAGAACACACAATTACGGAAATGACAACAGGCATTGACATTGTTCAAGCTCAAATTTTAATAGCGGAAGGATACAGGCTTGATTCTGAAGAAATCAACATAAGGTCCCAGGATGATGTTGTGCATTCAGGCTATGCCATACAATGCAGGGTAACAACAGAAGACCCTGCCAACAATTTCGCGCCTGATACAGGAAAAATCGACGTTTATCGTACAGGCTCCGGTTTCGGCGTCAGGCTTGACGGAGGCAACGGCTTTACAGGAGCAGAAATAAGCCCCTATTATGACAGTCTCTTAGTAAAGGTTATTTCTCATTCAAGAAGCTTCAGTGATGCTATAAATAAGAGTGCAAGAGCATTGAAGGAAATAAAGGTAAGAGGCGTTAAAACAAATATAGGATTTTTATTGAATGTTCTAAACCATGAAACATTCGCCAAGGGGCAGTGCCATACCGGTTTTATTGCTGAAAACCCTTCACTGTTAAATGTTAGAGGTGGAGAAGACAAAGAACTGAGAGTTTTAAACTATATAGGCAATATTGTAGTAAATGAAACAAAGGGAACAAAGCCCCAATTTGATGTTCCAAGAATTCCCGACATAAATAACATTCAAAAGCCCCCGGGACTTAAACAGATGTTTGATGAGAAGGGTCCTAAGGCTGTTTCAGACTACGTATTAAAAGAAAAGAGATTGATGCTTACAGATACTACAATGAGAGATGCCCATCAATCGCTTATGGCTACCCGGGTTCGGACTGTAGATATGGAAAAGATTGCACCTGCCATGTCCTGTTTGGCAGGCGGCTTATTTTCAATTGAAATGTGGGGAGGAGCTACCTTTGATGTAGCCTACAGGTTTTTAAAAGAAGACCCCTGGGAAAGACTTAAAACACTTAGAGAAAAAATACCCAACATTTTATTCCAAATGCTGCTTAGAGGGGCAAATGCCGTAGGATATAAAAATTATCCTGATAATGTAATCAGGGAGTTTGTAAAAGCTTCTGCCCTTGCAGGAATAGATGTCTACCGTATTTTCGACTCATTAAACTGGATAGAAGGTATGGATATAGCCATAGACGAGGTTTTAAAACAGGGGAAAATAGTTGAGGCAAGTATTTGCTATACAGGCGATATACTTGATGAAAGAAGAGATAAGTATACATTAAGTTACTATGTGGACCTGGCTAAGAAGCTGGAAAAAAGAGGGGCGCATATTTTAGCCATAAAGGATATGTCAGCTCTCTTGAAGCCCATGGCAGCAGATAAACTCATAAGGGCACTGAAAAATGAGCTTGCAATTCCTGTTCACCTTCACACTCATGATACCAGCGGCAACGGCGTAGTAACTGTTTTTGCAGCTGCCAATGCAGGAGTTGATATCTGTGATACTGCATTTAACTCCATGGCAGGGCTCACAAGCCAGCCTCCTTTAAACTCGGTTATTGCAGCAATGACAAATACAGAAAGAGATACACTCATAAACTTGGATGATATGCAGGCAATTTCAGATTATTGGGAAGCTGTAAGACCTGTCTACCACAAATTTGAATCCGGGCTGAAAACCGGTACTGCAGAAATTTACAAATATGAAATACCGGGCGGCCAGTACTCCAACCTGAAGCCTCAGGTTGAAAGCTTCGGCCTAGGTCATAGGTTTGATGATGTAAAAGATATGTTTAAGACAGTAAATGAAATGCTGGGTGATATTGTCAAGGTTACACCCTCTTCTAAAGCAGTGGGGGATATGGCAATATTTATGGTTCAGAATAATTTAACACCGGAAAATATATATGAAAAGGCTAAAGGTATGGATTTTCCCGACTCAATAGTATCATATTTTGAAGGAATGATGGGTCAGCCGGAAGGCGGATTCCCTGATAAGCTCAGCAAACTGGTATTAAAGGATAAAGAGCCCATAAAATGCAGGCCCGGAGAATTATTACCGGCAGAAGATTTTGATTCAATCAAGAATATGCTCCGTGAAGAGTATGGGGTTCAGGGAACTGACGAAGAAGCATTAAGTTATGCCCTCTACCCTAAAGTATATGAAGACTATCTGAAAGCTGTAAAAGATCAGGTTAACTTAAGAATGATGGGAAGCGATATTTTTTTCCACGGCTTGGAGGAGGGAGAAACCTGCGGGGTTAAAATAGCAGAAGGCAAGAAGCTGAACATTAAATTAGTGGATATTAAAACAAATGACGATGGCACAAAGGAACTGTCATTTGAAGTCAACGGAAATACAAGGGTTGTTATAATTAAGGATAAAAATGCCCTGACAGCCAAGGCATCGGAAGTTGAAAAAATTATGGCTGACACGGGAAATCAGTTCGAAATAGGAGCAAATATACCCGGCAATGTGTATAAAATTCTTGTAAAGGTGGGAGAAAAAGTATCAGCAGGTCAGCCGGTTGCTATATTGGAAGCTATGAAAATGGAAACAAACGTGATAGCCCCCCTGGCAGGTACAGTAAATAAAATCCACGTCAAGGAAGGCCAGCGCGTAATAACCGGAGAGTTAATAGCGGAACTTGAATAAAAAAACAATCTAAACCCGGTAAACCGGGTTTTTTCTTGCATATTGTCGGCTTATCTTTTATAATTAAATACAAAACCAAAGATTCAGGGGAGGGCTATTATGAAGTTTAAAATTGCATTAATACAATCCATGGTTTATGAGGATAAAGTAAAAAATATTAAAAATGCAGCAGATATGGTTGAGCGTGTTTCAAAGGAAGGCGCTGATATGGCTGTGTTTTCTGAAATGTTCTGCTGCCCCTACAACACCTCATATTTCAGGGAATATGGAGAAGAAGAAGGCGGATATGCCTATAAAGAATTAAGCCATGCTGCAAAAAGCTTTGGGATTTACCTTGTTGCCGGGACAATGCCCGAGCTTAAAGAAGGTCATGTTTACAACACATCATATGTGTTTGACAGAAAAGGCGAAAAGATTGCCAGGCACAGGAAAATGCACCTATTTGATATTGATGTGGAGGGGGGACAGTATTTCAAAGAATCGGATGTTCTTTCTCCCGGAGACGATATAACTGTCTTTGACACGGAATTTTGTAAAATCGGTTTGGGAGTATGCTACGACATAAGATTTCCTGAATTAAGCAGGCTTATGGCATTGGAAGGAGCGGAAGTTATTATTTTTCCTGCTGCATTTAACATGACCACAGGTCCTGCCCACTGGGAGTTAAACTTCAGGGGAAGGGCCCTGGACAACCAGGTTTATACAGTAGGTGCTGCCCCTGCCAGAGACTTAAAAGCATCCTACAACTCTTACGGCAATTCTATAGTGGTATCGCCCTGGGGCAATGTTATAAATAGGATGGACGAAAAGGAAGGATATATCATAGAGGAAATCGACCTTGATTTTGTAAAAAAGATAAGAAATGAACTTCCACTTTTAAAGCATTTGAGGAGAGATTTGTATACATTAAGCAAGATAAAATAAATTAAGTAATCGA
>CAZAYQ010000163.1:0-4005 GCA_964489345.1 uncultured Clostridia bacterium
GCAGACGGGAATTTACAATAGAATATGAAATCACAAATTTTATTTCTAATTTAGCAGATGACCACCAAAGGTTTTACTGGCAGTTTATTAATACAGATATGGATCCGATTGATGACATTCAGATAAAAGTTCTATCCGATACGTCATATGAGTTTGTATATCCGGAATCTCGATTTTGGGCATTTGGGCATGAAGGAGGAAGGACGGAAATTACAGCGGATTCTTTGATTATGGAAAGCGGAGACTACTTTTATCAAAATGAGTATGTGGTTTTACTGGGTATTTTTGAAGGTTCACCCTTTGCCGCAAGCCATCAAAGCAGCGAAACAAGCGAAGAATTAATCGAAAAGGCAATGTATGGTGCAGTGCTGGACGGATATGATTATGAAGACTATACAGAGGGCAGGATTCCAAGCAAAGAAGAATCATATGAAGGAAGTATCAATAGACCCGGTTATTCAAATATGGGATTTAATTTTATTTCCGGATTAATCAGATTCTTTATACCAATTACTTTTATAGGAATATTTTTTTCCGGCAAAAGAAATAAAAGAAAAGCAACAAGCCATAAGTTCAAACCAAGTGCTGCTGACAGCTACTATAGGGAAGTTCCTTATGAAGGCCATTTTATTAACACCCAATATTTTACGAATTCAGAAGTTTCAGACTGGATTTCCGCCTTCATATTAAAGTGGGTGTCTGAAGGAAGGTTACAAGATCAAGTAGAAGAAGTCGGATTAATCTTTAAGAAAGATAAGCTTGCACTTAAAATCGTAGGAGGCTTAGAGCTGCATGACAATGAAGCGGAGAGAAGATTGTGGGATATGGTAGTTGTGGCAGCAGGCAAAGACCGGATTCTTTCCGAAAAAGAATTTAATCGTTATGTCAGCAAAAACATTAAGAGCTTCAACGATTGGACAGATTCTATAAAAGACCGGTCAGAAGAAAACATGATAAGTGGGGGTTACCTTAAAGAGTTTACCGAGAAGGTTTTTAAATTCTTCACACGAAAAGTACTTGCTATTACTCAAGAAGGGCAAGTCTTAGGAGATAATATCGCCGGATTTAAAAATTACCTAAAAGACTTCTCCCTGCTTGAAGAGAGAGGAGTTTCTCATGTGGTGTTATGGCAGGAATTAATGATATGGGCTGCCTACATGGGAATTGCCGAAGAAGTTTATGACCAGTTAAAGATTGTAAATCCAAACATTGTTTACGATATGCCTTATGATGCACGAACAATCATAATGACAAATAACTTTGCATATGCTGTTCAATCAACTCAAACTAGTGCAAATACTTCATCTACTTCATCCAGCTTTGGCGGCGGAGGCGGCGGTTCATTCGGCGGAGGCGGCGGAGGTTCTTTTGGCGGGGGTACCGGCGGCGGAACCAGATAGAACATATATTGATCAGTTAATCATATTTCAGAAAATGAATTTACAAATAGAAAATTAGTCTTTTCCGAAATGCTTCTTAGAATCATTAAGAGTTTATTTTCTAAAATTCATATATTATATTAAAATTTTATAGGGGTATCAGGATGAATCACTTGGGAACTAAAACAATAGAAACAAACAGGTTGATATTAAGAAAATTTGAATTGACAGATGCTGAAGAAATGTATAGCAACTGGGCAAATGATGATAATGTAACAAGATATATAACATGGGCCACTCATAAAAATATTGAAGAAACTAAAAAAGTAGTTGAGGGCTATGTTAATGAATCTGCCAGGGATGATTATTATCATTGGGCTATAGTACAAAAAGATGCAAATGAATTGGCGGGAAGCATAGGGGCATTCAGGTTGTATGAAGATATAAAAACGTTTGAAATTGGATATTGTATCGGGAAAAAGTTTTGGAACAAAGGAATTACCACCGAAGCAATGAAAGCTTTGATAAAATTTTTCTTTGAAGAGGTTGGTGTAAATAGAATAGAAGCAAGACACGATACTAAAAATCCTTCATCCGGCGCTGTTATGATTAAATCAGGGCTTAAATTTGAAGGAATATTAAGGCAGGCAGGCAAGAATAACAGTGGAATCGGTGATTTGGCAGTTTATGCAATATTGAAAGAAGATTTTATAAACAATGAGATATAAACTATTTTCCCCAAATGGCAGAGCTTAAGAAAAGTAAATGCAGCGTGGGGGATTTTAAATGCTGCCCGGGGATTAAGGAAAATGATTATAATATATGAAAGGAATGTATGATTTAGTTGTTTACTATATCATACAAGACAAAATGGAAAACAAACAGACATTATGGACTAAAGATTTTATATTAATTACTGTGGTAAATCTTTTAATATTTTTGAGTTTTCAAATGACAATTGCAACACTTCCCTTGCATGTGGAATATATAGGAGGAAGAGAAAAAGTTTTAGGCTGGATTACCGGATTGGCAACAATAGCTGCAGTTTTAATCAGACCGGTTACAGGAATGGCTCTTGACAAAGCAAGCAGGAAAATAGTAGTTATAACAGGATTTATAATTCTTTTTCTATCAACTTATTTTCTCGGCCTTTTTAATTATATATGGTTAATACTAATTGTTCGCTTTATTAACGGAATCGGATGGGGAATAGGAACTACTGCAGCTATGACAGTTGCTGCTGAAACAATACCTATTAAAAGATTCGGGGAGGGAATAGGGCTTTTTAATCTTTCAAACGGACTGGCAATGGCACTTGGGCCGGTAATTGGTATAAGCATTTTGAATACCCGAGGCTTCAGCAATGTTTCTTTGCCGGCTGCTATCCTGGTATCGGGTGCTCTTGTAATTTCTCTTTTTATAAAGTATAAGCCGGTTGAGAAACCCCTAAAAACCCATATAAGAAAGGGTAAGCTGTCTGTCGAAAAGGACTCCTTAGGTCCGGCTTTTATAATCGGACTGATTACCATTACCTACGGTGCAATAATTGCATTTATCCCAATATACGGCTTAGAGCGGGGAATTGAAAATATTGGCTCGTATTTTACAATATACGCCTTGTTTTTAATGTTTATTAGACCCTTGGCAGGAAAGATGATTGACAAAAGGGGTTTTGATATTTTTGTATATTCAGGGCTTATTACATTGATTTTATCAATGATTATACTGAGTCAATCACAAAATATTATTCTATTTTCAATTAGTGCTGCACTTTATGGAACGGGGTTTGGACTTTTAGAATCAAGTCTCTTGACTATGGCAGTTGCCCATGCAGCTGAAGGGAAAATAGGAAGTGTAAATGCTTTTTTTTATACTTTCTTTGATGGAGGATTAGGATTCGGTTCGATAATAGCAGGTCTTATAGCTTCAGTGACGGGTTATGGCAGAATGTATCTGATACTTATAATTCCTATAATTATTGCCGGCATAATTTATAAATTTATAAGAAAGCAAGCGGGAAACTAAACCGTGTAGAATACATCTGTGCATAAGAGGTGTTTTATTACTCATCAGGAGGGAATGATGATTTATCGAAGGGCTGAATTAAAGGATATTCCCGGCATCATTTTACTTGAAAAGAAATATCACATAAATTCTATCAGTGAAGAAGACAAGCCGGATGGATTTATTGGAACGTTTTTTTCTGAAAACAAATTAAAAAGTCTCATAGAAGAAGAAAAAGGTTTAGCAGTAGCCTGTGACGGAGACAGGGTTGCAGGTTTTGCAAACTCTGCATCCTGGCTCTTTTGGGCTGCCTGGCCTGTATTTTTGCCCATGATTGATGATTTGCCCAACATTAAATATAAAGACACTTCACTGTCTGTGAATAATTGTTATCAATACGGACCTGCCTGTATTCATAGGGACTACAGGGGGACTGATGTTTTGCCGAATTTGTTTGAAGCTTCGAGACTTTTAATGAAGGATAGATACCCGATCACAGTTATTTACGTAAGTCAGACAAACCCAAGGTCCTTTCAAGCTCATTCAAGAAAATTAGGTCTTGATGTGGTTAAAGAGTTTGTATTTCACGGTAACAAACTATTTGTTCTCTGCTCTGACACCA
>CAZAYQ010000164.1:0-3988 GCA_964489345.1 uncultured Clostridia bacterium
AACTTCAGTGAAGGAAGGAACCTTGAAAAAATAGAAAAACTCCTTGATGTTTTCAGGGGAAGAAAAGGTGTCAAGCTTTTAGATTATTCAAGCGATGAAGACCACAACCGTACGGTGGTCACCATTGTAGGCCGGCCTGAAGAAGTTAAAAAAGCAGTGGTTGAAGCCATAGGAAAGGCAGTAGAACTTATTGACCTTAATTACCATAAGGGGCAGCATCCCAGGATGGGGGCTGTTGATGTGGTTCCTTTCATTCCAATAAGAAATGTCTCAGTAGAAGAAGCTGATAAGCTTGCTAAGGATGTGGCAAAGGAAGCTTCAGGAAAATATGGTCTGCCCTTTTTCCTTTATGAAAAATCAGCATCAGCCCCTCACAGAGAAAATCTTGCCAGTGTGAGAAAAGGCCAGTTTGAAGGAATGAAAGAAAAAATGAAGGATGAATTATGGAAGCCGGATTTTGGTCCCGGCACCATCCACCCCACAGCCGGAGTTACTGCAATAGGGGCAAGAATGCCTTTAATTGCCTACAATGTGAATTTATCAACCTCTGATATTGAAATAGCAAATAAAATTGCAAAGCAGGTAAGATATTTAAACGGAGGATTCAGGTATGTAAAGGGCATAGGGGTTGAATTGCATGACAGAGGTCTTGTACAGGTATCCATGAACCTGACCGATTACACCAGGACATCCATATACCGGGTATTTGAAACAATTAAAATGGAAGCGGCAAAATATGGAGTAAATATTGTGGGAAGTGAAATTGTTGGATTAATTCCAATGCAGGCATTGGTGGATACGGCAGATTATTACCTCCGCCTGGAAAACTTTAAATACGACCAAGTGCTTGAAACCCGGTTATAAACCAGAAGGGACGATTTTCATTGGATATTTAGCAGCAGATAAGGCAGTTTGCGTTAAAATGCTGATTAAATAATGCCCCCTCGGTCCATTTAGCTGTATAATGTGATATTTAAGTTTGAATATGCTCAAAATTTCAACTAATGTGTGAATATATTTTTATAAATATGTAAAATATGCTCGAAATATCAATTAATGTGTAGAATAATGGAAATGTATACAGCGAAAAACACACACTAATTGAAATTTTGAGCAATTAGTTAAGCAGGATGCTTTGAACAGTGATTTAGGGTGGATTCGCATTAAATTCGCATTAAAAGGAGGGAAACATGAATAAACTGATTATAAAAAATGCATCCGAGCTTGTTACCTGTAAAGGGAAAGCACCCAAGCACGGCAGGGATATGTCTGATATTGGACTCATCAAAAATGGATGCCTTGTAATAGAAGACGGCATCATCATTGATGTTGGAACTTCAGAAATATTAAAAAACTACAAGCAGGAGGACTGCCAAATTATTGATGCGGCAAATAAAGCTGTTATGCCGGGATTTATAGATTCTCACACCCATTTGATATTCGGAGGATACAGGGCTGATGAATTTTCCTGGAGATTAAAGGGTGACAGCTATATGTCAATAATGGAGCGGGGCGGTGGAATAACAAGCTCGGTTAGAGCCACAAGAAAGACTTCCTTAGATGAATTTATAGCTCTTGGGAAAAAGAGGCTTGATAAAATACTGGACATGGGCGTTACTACCGTTGAGGGTAAAAGCGGATACGGCCTTGACTGCCAGACAGAAATAAGGCAGCTTAAAGCAATGAAAGAGTTAAATGAAATGCACCCTCTTGATATTATACCTACATTTTTAGGACCTCACAGTGTTCTTCCCGAGTATAAGGGAAAAGAAGATGAGTTTATTGATTTTATGATTGAAGATGTCCTTCCTAAGGCTGCGGAAGATAATCTTGCAGAATTTGCAGATATATTTTGTGAGAAAAATGTATTTACAATTGACCAGTCAAGAAAATTTCTGACTGCTGCCAAAAATGCAGGCCTTAAATTAAAAATCCATGCAGATGAAATGTACCAGCTGGGCGGAACAGAACTGGCAGTTGAGTTAGGCTGTACTTCAGCGGACCACCTGCTTCAGGCTTCTGATGAAGGAATAAGACAGCTGGCTGAGTCAAACACGGTTGCAACCCTTCTGCCTGGCACGGCATTCTGCCTTAAGGAAGAATATGCAAGGGCAAGATATATGATTGATTCAGGCTGCGCTCTTGCACTGGCAACAGACTTTAACCCGGGGTCCTGCTTTACAAATTCAATTCCCCTGATCATAGCCCTTGCCGCCCTGCATATGAATATGTCAATTGAAGAGATTGTAACAGCACTGACTATAAATGCTGCAGCTGCCGTGGGAAGAAGCGAAGTGACAGGAAGTATAGAAAAGGGCAAAAAAGCTGATATTATAATATTGGAATATCCTTCAATTCATTTTCTCCCCTACCACGCTGCAGTAAATATCGTTGAAAGAGTAATAAAAAACGGTAAAATAGTTAAATAGCTTATTTGCAAAAGAGAAACAGCAAAATATAAAAATCTAAAAACAAGATAGTAAAAAACAAGGAGAAATTAACATGAGAAATTTGACCGTAAATGAATTTGCAAAAATTGTTGCTTCAGATTCTCCGGTACCAGGGGGCGGGAGCATTGCTGCACTCTGCGGAGCCTTGAGCGCTGCTCTGACAGAAATGGTTGCAGGATTAACTGTTGAAAAGGCAAAGTATGTTGATTGCAGGGGTGAAATGTCTGATATTATAAATAAGGCTTCCTTGATGAGGGAAGAGCTTCTGAATTATATTAAAGAGGACAGTCTTGCATACAATATGGTTACAGAAGCATATAAGCTTCCAAAAGAAACTGAAGAAGAAAAGGCCTACCGCAGTGAAAAAATCCAGGAGGGGCTTAAGACAGCAGCATCTGTACCTCTTAAGGTTGCAGAAACTTCATATAAAATACTTCCCTTGGCAGAGGCTGTTGTGTCAAGAGGGAACAAAAGCTCTGTTACCGATGGCCTGGTAGGTGCAATGATGGCAAGGACCGGAGTGCTGTCAGCAGTACTTAACATAAGAATTAATCTGGATTCAATTAAGGACCAGGAATTTGTGAAGGTTTTTAAGGAAAAAGCAGATATACTGGAAGAAGAAACCAATAAATACGAGAAAAAAATATTGGAAATGTCTCCCTTTTAAGAAGAAAAGGCCCGGTTCCAGGCCTTTTTTGCTGATAATATAAAGTTTAGGCAGCTATAATGTAAGGATGTTTACTAGCAGCCTACGTCATCATAGCACTCATTGAACAAAATAACCAATAACAAGAAGAAAAACAGTAAATTTGTTCCTCCTCCTGTTCCCGCTACTCTACCTCTATGAAAAAATCCCATAATTAACCTCCTTAATTAATGTGTTTACGATATTATATGTCTTAAGCTTTCTTTAGTTACTGAGATTATCTTAAAATATTATTTAACCGCCGGTTGACAACATTAAAATCAAGGTTCTGGAAAAAGGCATCTATATATATATTACGGTTTGTTCCAAAGTCAATCATGTAAGCATGTTCATAAACATCCAATACAATCAAGGGTTCTGCATAGAGCATAACACCGCAGTCATGAGAATCCTGGCCGTATATGTAAAATTCATTGTTGTACTTGTCATAACACAGCAAAACCCAGCCTCTCATACTCATGCCTATGCATTTGAATTTATCTTTGAAAATATTGTAAGAGCCGAAAGTTTCAACAATTACTCTTTCTATCGGCCCTTGAATTCTGTTATTGTTACCTGTTAAGTTTTCAAAATACAGCTCATGAAGCTTTATAGAATCAAAACAAAATGTTTTTGATTTTTGGGCAGACCGGATTCGGCTGTAGCTGGAATTGCATTCATCAAATATCCTGTCATTTTTCAAATCATTGTCCACTTCATTTATGCAATTGATGTAATTTGTGTATAGTTGATAGTGTTCGCTTAATTGTACCGGCGAAAAATATCTCACATTAGAAAAGTTATAGTTTTTTGCTTCCAGTTTCTTCATTTCTTATACCTCCAATAATTATAT
>CAZAYQ010000165.1:0-3900 GCA_964489345.1 uncultured Clostridia bacterium
CGTTCGAACTCCATGTGACGTTCTTGTTGTCGGCGTTGACGGGGGATACGGTGGCAACAAGGGTTTCATCTGCGCCCTTTTCAAGGGTAAGGGTATTTTTGTTCAGGCTCACCCCGGTGACGCTAACCGCATCCGGCCCTTTATAGGTGTATGTGGCTACATTGAGTCCGTCTTCCGTGGTGATAGCCAGATCAAACAGGCTTGGATCAACAGTAACCACGTCTGTATAAAACCCCTTGCTGCTGTTAGTGCCCTGCCATTTCAGAACCATTGTTCCCACCCTGGTCAGTATCCCGTAGTAAGGGTATTCAAATCGGATGGCGGAGTTGCTGACGGTGGCGCCTTCGCGGCAGGTAATATTTATATCGCCGGTGGTATTGATTTCCAACCTGGCAATAAAAAGCCCCGAAGTATAATCAAAAGAATAATTGTTACGGCTCGTGATGATGTCCGCTGTATAAGAGGCTTCCTCTAAAATGTCAAATTTGGAAGGACAATATGCTCCTACAGAAACACCTGTTGAATTGGCGCCGACTTTGATATGGGCATTGCCTTTTAAAATAATATCCCCGCGTGAAATCATGCCATAACTCCATTCGTTCGACAAGCCGCTTACATTTATCAGCAGGCTGCCGCCGCTGTTGGAGGCAAAGGTAACGGAGGTGGTGGAGTAAGTAACAAATTCCTGGCGTCTATGCCATACAATTCAGGGCCGTCCGCCGAGCCGGTTACGGTAATCTTGTTTTCTCCCGTCAAGTCGATGTTCAGGTTTTCCCCGGCTGACGAGCATGCAAGGATAATCCCGCCGCCGTCATAGTTATGAAGGAACAGGGTGGAAGCCGCCACATCATAGTGAGCGGTGCAGCCGCCATCGCCCAGCGTTCCCGATGCCGCGGCCATGTTATTCACCAGATAGGGATTTTCCTCATTCAGCACCTGGTCGTCATTTATAGTGATGCCGAAGGCGGGTTTATAGGTGGCGGTCACCGTCACGTTCTTTGCCGGCATGATGAAGTAGGTTGAGGACCCATATTCATTGTTAAAGGTTACGCCGTCCTCCGTAATCCATTTATCAAACGCATAGCCGGGCTCAGGGTCGGCATAAATATTAACGTAGCTGTTCTGTGGGAACCAGCCAATGTTTGAACCGCCGTATAAATGGCCGTTGACAACGGTAACCTTGCCCCCCGCCATAAATACAGCCTCAAGGGCCACATCGTTGTCCGGCATGGTAAAGGTGGCTGTTTCGCTTTCATAGGAAGGGCTCAGACTTGCATAACCTGCCACCCAGTTCCAATAGTCAAACACTGTCCCTTCGGGTGCCGCATTGGCCGTGACCTGCACTGTCTCTCCGGCGACGGCTGATGTTTTATCTGCCGTGCCGCCGGTCACGGTGATGCTGTAAGCCCTATAGGTGGCGGTCACCGTCACGTTCTTTGCCGGCATGATGAAGCTGGTTGAAGTCCAATTTTCATTGTCAAATGTTACGCCGTCCTCCGTGACCCATTTGTCAAACGCATAGCCGGACTTTATATCGGCAGTAATATAAACTGTGCCGCCGGCCTGATGCTTGCCGTTTCCAAGACCTCCGGATGCGCTGCCGTTGTTAACGGTAACCTTGCCCCCCGCCACAAATAAAGCCTCAAGCTCCACATCGCTGTCCGGCATGGTAAAGGTGGCTGTTTCGCTTCTATAGGAAGGGCTTAAATCGGCATAGCCTGCCGCCCAGTTCCAATAGTGAAATACTGTCCCTGCGGGAGCCGCATTTACCGTGACCTGCACTGTCTCTCCGGCGACGGCTGATGTTTTATTTGCCGTGCCGCCGGTCACTGTGATACTGTGCGGCCTATAAGTGGCGGCCACCGTCACGTTCCTTGCCGGCATGGTGAAGTAGGTTGAGGCCGCATATTCATCGTTAAATGTTACGCCGTCCTCCGTGACCCATTTGTCAAACGCATAGCCGGGCTTAGAATCGGCGTAAATATAAACGGTGAAGTCCTGCCCAAACCCGCCAACGTTTGAACCGTCAGAAAAATGGCCGTTCACAAGGGTGACTTTGCCCCCCGGTACAAAATTGGCATTGAGCGCCACATCGCTGTTCGGCATAATGAAGGTCACCGTTTCACTATAATGTGAGCTTAGGACTACCGTCGATGACCAGTTCAGAAATACCATCCCCGCTCCGGCCGCATCTGCCGTTACCGTCACCGTATCCCCGGGAATTGCCCGGGCTTTGTCCGCCGTGCCGCCGGTTACGGTTATGGCGTAGGTGCCGTCGGGGATAGTCTCGCTCCACCGGGCGTACAGGTTTATATCATATGTGGTTATGTTAAGTGTAGCTCCTGGGAGATAATCGGTACCGCCGCCGTCAGCTTGTGTGTTCCAGCCGGCAAAATACAGGCCCGTTTTCTCGAGATTGCCTGTGTTGCCAAGAACTGTGGCAGTTTCCGCCGTGTAGTAGTAGCCGGTATCAAGGGGCACGGCTCCGCCGGTGTTGCCGTTGCCGTGATAATAAACCCGATAGGTGTTCTCGGGTCTGTATGCAGCCTTAACCGTCACATCGGATGCCGGCATGGTGAATGAGTTGCTGCTTTGTGATACACTATTGATAAATTCCACATCATCGCTTTGCCACTGGTTGAACATTTGCCCGGCGGCCGGGTCATTCGCCCGAATATGGACAGTTTCCCCCACCTTGAAAGAGGCTGTATTAACTCCGCCCGCATTGGTGATTGTTCCGTCTATAAGGGTCACAGTGTAGCTTTCTTCCTCAAAAGCGGGCCTGATTTTAACATCGCCCGGCAGCAGAGTAAAGGTATTGCCGGTTATTTCGTCCATCTCAATATGGCCTTGCTCTATATCCCAGCTTTTAAGCTGCCATCCTTCCTGGGGCAGGGGGTGGAGAGTAATTACCGTGCCGGCGCTTGCCAGCATTGGTATTGCATAGCCGGTTCCCAGTCCTTCGTATGCGCCAAGAACCGTGACGACATAAAGCTTTGTGCCGTTGTCATAGCGGTAAATCATGGTTTTAAAGTCGCCGTCCTGCCCCGGTATGGTCTCAAAGCGTGACTTGTCATACGATAAGGCGTTGTAGTTCATAAAACCGTACTTAGTGAATCCCGAAGATGCCGTTTTCCACTTCAGCTTCATTTCCCCTGCTCTTTGCAGGTAAACTTGACCCAGATTATGTATGCCGTAGCTATTGGATCCTGTGCCGCCGCATTCAATGTCAACATTGCCATTGGTGCTTATTATGATTTCGGAATTAGAGTAAATGCCTGTAGCCGCTCCAGTATCCTTGCTCACATTGCAGCGGGCGGTAAAAGACGCGTCGTCTAAAATGTTAATATATTTCCCATACAAACCATATGCAGCCTGTGTTCCGTAAGACGTGACATTGCTTATCACATGGGCCTTGCCGGAAATGAAGAGGCTGCTGTCATTCGTGCCTACATCAATGCCGATGGCATAATAGCCTTCGCTTGTGCTCCCGACGTTTATGGTCAGGCTGGCGTCATTTTCCGCGCTTATCTCTAAATTTATGGCATTCGTATGGGCAGCTATGCCCACTGTAGCAGTGTTTATAATATTGTCTCCAATAAGGGCTATATCAAGAGATGGGATGCCGGGCACACCGTTTACCTGTATATTCCCCCCGTTATAATCACTTAGATAAAGCGTTCCTCCCTCATAGTCAAAAAACGCAGTGCAGCCGCCTACACCCAAAGCACCGGTCGCCGAAATAGCGCCGTCCACAAGATATGGTGTATCCTCATCGAGCCGGCCTGACACATTTTCTAAAACAATTCTGTCTGTGGCAGCCGGTGCCGCGATGACATTGACCGTGGTGGAGGCTGTTTTGCTCCTGTCCCCCCGGGCTGTGGCGGTGACGGTGAGGGA
>CAZAYQ010000166.1:0-3792 GCA_964489345.1 uncultured Clostridia bacterium
TTTTGCTCGTTACGATTTTGGAATCTGTTTTGTTCGTTGAGATTCTCAAATTTGTTTTCGTTTTGATTTTTATTTTTGTTTTCGTTATTCATCCGGTTCATTTGCTCCTTTAAGTTTTGTTGGCTGTCTAATTTTACACTGTTTTCCCAATTCTTTAACTTCTGGTCATTATTTTTATTGTTGAAATTAAACTTCTTTATTCCCATCATCCCTTCATATACATGTATTTGAAGATGTTTTACATCTACATGAATATTATTGACTATTCTGATTTTATTATTATTCCAATAACATCAATAAGTAAGATTAATATCCATATGTGCCGTTTTTTTTCAGTTATGGATAATGACAGATTGTGTTAACTCAGCCTATTAGTCAGCATATACTAAAATAAACCTGTTGTTTTTAATATGAATACAAACATAAAAATGCTGAAAGGACTTATTATAGTTGTAAAAAATACAATTTGCCCTGCCAGTTCATGATTGCAGTCATGCTGCTGTGCCATGGTGTAGCTGGACACAGCTGTAGAGGGTGCCATCATGCATAAGACTGCACATAATTCCACTCCCCTGTATCCAAAAATAGCTGCAATCAAAATCGCAATTCCGGGAATGATAAATAATTTGCCTGCTGAAACAAAGACTAAATGTTTAATATTTTTCCATATATTGTTTACTTCAATTTCTCCTCCAAGGGCCATCAAGGCCATGGGGGTTGCAGTTTTTGCAATATCTGCAATAGTCCTGTCAAGTGCAGCCGGTAGTTTTATTTGAAGAAGGGATGCTGTAATGCCAAACAGGGAGCCGATTATTAAAGGATTTGTCAATATGCTTACAGCAGTTTCCTTGTAATTTTGCCTGCCATCTGTAAATAAATCTAAAATTATAACTGCTGCAAAGTTATAAATCGGGATTATTACGGCTATAAGGGTTGTTACTACCGCCAGTCCTTCATCTCCGAAAATATATGCAGAAAGGGGAAGTCCAAAAATAATAAAATTGCTGCGATACAAACCTTGAATTAAAACTCCCCTGTTCCTGTTTTCTTTTTCATATTTAGGAATTACAATAAGAAGTATGCCTATAGTTCCCAAAACTGCTGCAACAGCAAATAGAACAAAGTACATGTCTACAGTTTTTGATATTTCACCGGTGTAAATATTATTGAAGAGGAGGATTGGCAGACATACCTTAAAGATAAAGATGTTAAATTTTTTTAAAAAAAGCTTATCGAATATTTTTATTTTTTTAAGGAATACTCCTATTAACATTAAAAATAGCAAGGGCAAAACAACATTTAAAGAAAATATAAAATTATCCACTTTTAATTCCTTTCCAATACTGTAAAATATGTATATATACATATAAGTATAATATATTTTTATCACATAAATGAGCCGCAAATTGGATATATCTTGAGGCTCTTCATCATTATACTCTCAAAATCAATCTTAAACAATAGTTTTAATTGCACAAGCTGCCTTTTAAATATATAATAACAGTAATATTGTATGAGAGACGAACCTTTAGTTATAAAAGAATTATACGAACAGGAGGCTTATATGGAAAATTTGAAACTTAAGGATTTTTTAGATTACACTTTTTTGTCCGGACTTGAACTTTCACCGGATAAAAACCAGGCTGCCTTTGTGGTACATAGCTCAGATTTTGAGGATAATAAATATTTGTCCAATATATGGCTCTTTAACTGCACCAGCTTGGATTATAAAAAACTTACATCCTTGAATGAAGAAAAAAGCTTTATTTGGCTTGACAACAATACGGTTTTATTTCAGGCTTTAAGAGATGAAAAACTGGAAAAGAGAATTAAAGAGGGTGAGGATTGGACTGTTTTCTATGCAATTGATATAAGGGGCGGAGAAGCATATGAATATATGCGCATTCCCATGAAGGTAACAAACATTAAAAAAATTGCCGACGAGACGTTTCTTTTAACAGCAAGCTATGACCATTACGGCGTTAATCTTCATTCTCACAAAGGGGAGAAGAGAGCCAAGGCGATTGATTTAATAAAAGAAAACAAGGACTACGAAGTATTGGATGAAATCCCATTTTGGGCAAACGGAGAAGGATTTACAAACAAGAAAAGAGACAGGCTCTATTTGTTTGACAAGGGAACAAAGGATATAGTTCCCATTTCAAATCAATTTGAAAATGTAAGAGTAACAAGCGTAAAAGATGGTAAAGCTTTATATGTTTCTTCAAACTATACCAATAAAATGGAATTGACTACAGGACTTTACATGTATGATTTGTATAACAGCCAAGCTCTTTGTTTGGTTGAGGATTTGGAATACTACATAGAATTTGCCGAATTTGTGGGAGATGAAATTATTGTGGCAGCTACTGCCATGGATAAATACGGTCTTAATCAAAACTTTAATTTCTATAAGCTGCAAGATGGAGAATTAGCATTTCTAAGCAAGCATGATTACGGTCTTAACAATTCCACAGGGTCAGACTGCAGATACGGCGCAGGAGAAGCAAAAAGAGCTGCCCATGACTGCCTGTACTTTACATCCACGGAAAATAAAAGTTCCTTTATCAAGAAGCTTTCATTGGACGGAAACATTGAGAAGCTAACAGCTGATAAGGGGTCTGTAGACTGCTTTGACATATGCAGCGAAGGAATTATATTCATTGGGCTGAGGGGCAGCAGGCTGCAGGAAATCTATACTCTTCAAAATAATATTGAAACTCAAAGAACTAAGTTTAACGAAAAGATAGTGGAGACTAAAGCAATAGTAAAACCCGAAATTCTTAATTTTGATAATTACGGGGTTACTATTGAAGGATTTGTTTTAAAGCCTGTTAATTATGATGATAAAAAGTCCTATCCCGGAATTTTAAACATACATGGAGGGCCTAAAACAGTTTATGGTGAAATTTTCTATCATGAAATGCAGTATTGGGCTAATGAAGGATATTTTGTATTTTTCTGCAATCCAAGAGGCAGTGACGGCAGAGGCGATGATTTTGCAGATATCAGGGGTAAATACGGTACAATTGACTATGATGACCTGATGAAATTTACTGACAGGGTCCTTGAGAAATATCCTCAGATAGACAGGTCACGAATCGGTGTAACCGGGGGCTCTTATGGCGGTTTTATGACAAACTGGATTATAGGGCACACTGACAGATTTAAATGTGCTGTTTCCCAAAGGAGCATTTCCAATTGGATTTCCAAATTCGGCACAACAGACATAGGTTATTATTTCAATGCAGATCAAAACTTGTCAACCCCCTGGGACAATGTTGAGAAAATGTGGTTCCATTCGCCCGTTAAATATGCCAATCTTGCTGTTACTCCCACCTTGTTCATACATTCGGAGGAGGATTACAGGTGCTGGCTGGCAGAGGGATTACAAATGTTTACTGCACTGAAATATCATGGGGTGGATGCAAGGCTCTGCATGTTCAGGGGAGAAAACCACGAGCTGTCAAGAAGCGGCAAACCCCGTCACAGGGTCAGGAGACTGGAAGAAATAACAAACTGGTTTGAAAAATATTTAAAGTGAGAATCTAAAATTTAAAAGCTTCCCTATCTGGGAAGCTTTTTGATGTGCTATTCTGATCAGCAGCGGTCGCCGATTCCGCCAACCTTGTCACAGCTGCAGTATAGCACCACCAACAACAAGAAGAAGAATAACAAGCTGTCATTGTCTCCAAATCCGCCGATTCCTCCTACCAATCCATCATCTCCGCAAAAGCAAGCAAGAACTACTAAAAGCAAGAAGAAGAATAATAAGCTGTCTCCGCTGTCTCC
>CAZAYQ010000167.1:0-3791 GCA_964489345.1 uncultured Clostridia bacterium
GTGCCATTCCATGAATTTCAGACATTTTAACATCATAGCCTGCTTCCATAAGACCTGTTGATAATATTTTGCTTACCAGTATTGTTCCCTGGCCGCCTACACCTACTAATAAAATATTTTTTGTATCCTTCATTTTATTCACCTACCTTAATTGCCTTTGTTGGACATAACTGTAGACAAAGTTCGCAGCCGACGCATTGTACTTTATTGATTGAAGATTTCTTTATGTCTTTTTTAAATACTATAGCCGGACAGCCTGTTCCAACGCAGATTTTACATCCTATGCATATGTCCTCATCAACCTCACAATAGCCTTCAATAGGCCCGAATTCTTCAAGGTCTTCTTTTGTATATTTTTTAAGAGCACATGGGTATCTTGAAATAATTACAGATGGTTCATCCAAATCATAAGCCCAGTTTAAAACATCCTTCATTTGGGCCTGGTCTATGGGGTTTACGGTCCTTACATGTTTAATTCCAAGGGCTCTTACCAAAGGCTCAATTTGAACCGTGTCAGTAATTTCTCCCTGGAGGGTATAGCCTGTGCCCGGATTATCCTGATGACCTGTCATTGCTGTTATCCTGTTATCCAATATACATATTATGGTATTGCTTTTGTTAAAGACCACATCAAGCAGGCTCGTGATACCTGAATGGAAAAATGTTGAATCTCCTATGGTTGCTACTACCCGTCTGCCATCATTATTCTTTTCAAATACCTTTTTCATACCGTGGGCCATGCTTATGCTGGCTCCCATGCACACTACAGTATCCATTGCATTTAAGGGAGGAGACCCGCCTAATGTATAGCAGCCTATATCTCCTGTTATCAAGGTATTCTTTTTCTTTGCCAATTGATAGTAGAAGGCTCTGTGAGGACATCCGGCACAAAGTGTAGGGGGTCTTCCCACTGCTATAGTTTTGTCATAGCCAATAACTTCATTTTCACTTCCGAAAATTGATTTCTTAACAATGTCAGGATTAAGTTCCCAAATATTGCTTATCTTTTCTTTGCCTATGCAGGGGATTCCTGCCGCCTTGATCTGTTCTTCCATGAAAGGCTCTAATTCTTCAATTACATATAGTATTTCAACTTCTTCCGCAAATTTTTTTATTTTATCCATTGGAAGCGGGAAAGTAAAACCTAATTTTAAATAAGATGCATTCTTGCCGAATACTTCCTTTGCATATTGATAAGCGACACCTGCAGAAATAACTCCGACTTTTTTGTCATTCCATTCAATATAGTTTAAGTCAGTTTCATTTGAAAACTTTTCAAGGTCCTTGAGTTTTTTCTCTACTATCGGGTGGGCTGCCTTTGCATTAGCAGGCGCCATAATGTATTTTTGCGGAGCTTTCACATATGGCCTTATGGGCACTTCAACCCTTTCGCCTGTTTCAACAACTGATTTTGAGTGACTGATTCTCGTAGTCATTCTTATCATAACCAGGATGTCATATTTCTCACTTATGTCCATGGCTGTTTTCACCATTTCCTTGCAGTCCTGGGAGTCGCTTGGTTCAAGCATAGCTACCTTGGCCATCCTTGCATAGTACCTGTTATCCTGTTCATTCTGAGATGAATGAAGTCCCGGGTCATCTGCATTTACCAGCACCAAGCCTCCGTTTACTCCTGTGTAACCTGCTGTGAAAAAGGGGTCTGCAGCAACATTAAGCCCGACATGTTTCATAGCTGTTATAGCCCTTGCTCCTGCAATGCTTGCACCTATTGCTGATTCTACAGCAACCTTTTCATTTGGTGCCCATTCTGAAATGATTTCTTTGTGGAGACTTATATTTTCCAATATTTCCGTACTTGGCGTACCCGGATATGCAGCAGCATAATGGACTCCTGCTTCATAAGCTCCCTGAGCAATTGCTTCATTTCCTGTCATTAATACTTTCATATTTTCCTCCTTTTTTGTTATCTCTTTATTTTGCACTGATAATGGTTAAATTCATAATTTCATTTTCAAGGCTTTTAATATTGTTGTTTATCTTTTTGAATTCTTCAATGTCAATATTTTCATCACTCAAATAACCTTTTGTTTTTGCTAATGCATTTTCAAATGTATTTTTAAGCCCTTCAACCTCTCTTAATAATTCTTGAATTCGCTTGTCCTTGATTATTTGCCTTTCTTCTTCAAGAAGAACTTCATTTATATAATTTTTCTTTTTAATATCATATAAAACATTATATTGTGGAATTATGCTGTTTATCTTAAACCTTTCTTTTACTTCCATGGCAAATGCTTCTTTTGCTTCCTTTTCTCCATGAACAATAAATATTTTCCCCGGCTTTTCATTAAAACCGTCTATCCAGTTTAATAATGCAGTCTTGTCTGCATGTCCCGAAAATCCTTCAACATTGTATATTTCAGCATTAACTTTTATATCTTCCCCTAATATTTTAACTTGCTTTTCTCCGTCTAAAAGCCTTCTGCCCAAGGTTCCTTCAGCCTGATAACCTACAAATACAACACTGGCTTCCTTCCTCCAGAGGTTGTGTTTCAAGTGATGTCTGATTCTTCCCGCTTCACACATTCCGCTGGCTGAAATAATAATTTTAGGCTCTGTTGAAATATTTAATTTCCTGGATTCATCTGCCGTAAGCGTAAAATGCAGGTTTTGAAAATCAAGGGGATTGTCCCCTTTCATTATATATTCTTTTGCCTCTTTGTCAAAAGCATGGCTGTTTCTTTTAAATATTTCCGTGGCTTTAACAGCCAGGGGACTGTCTATATAGACGGGTATTTTCTTAAGCTTATTTTCCTTAGTGCCTATTTCATTCAAATGGCTGTCATAGTATTTATTGAGCTCGTAAATTAATTCCTGAGTTCTGCCCACCGCAAAGGACGGTATTATTACGCTGCCTCCTCTCCCGGCTGTTTTTAATATAATATTAATAAGCTCTTCTGTTCTTTTTTCTATATTTTCGTGAACTCTGTCGCCGTAGGTTGCTTCCATTATTAAATAGTCTGCCTTTTTTATTTGAACAGGATCATTTAACAAAGGTTTTTCATGCATTCCTAAGTCTCCGGAATAGACAAGCTTAATAGTATCTTCTTCATCCTTTATCCATATTTCAATAATGGAAGAACCCAAAATATGACCGGCATCATTAAATTTCACAGTGATATTTTCGTCTATATTAATGATTTGTTCATACAAAACAGGTTTGAAATACTGAAGGCTTGCTGCTGCATCCTCCTGTGTATATAAGGGTTTTACGAATTTCTTCCCTGACCGCCTGGCTTTATTGTTTTTCCATTCTGCCTCTGTTTCTTGAATGTGAGCTGAATCTAAGAGCATTATTTCGCAAAGGTCATATGCGGGTTTTGAACAATAAATATTCCCTTTAAAGCCTTGTTTTACAAGAAGCGGAATTCTTCCGCTGTGGTCGATGTGACTGTGGCTCAATAAAAGGCAATCGATTTCTGATGGATTTACTGCAAATTCTTCTGCATTTAAATCCTCATCCTTGCCCTGATACATACCGCAATCAAGCATTATATTCCTGCCACTTGCCTGTATTAAGTGGTTTGAGCCGGTAACACCGTTTACTGCACCTAAAAACCTGATTTTCATATTGTACCTCTTTCTAGTTCAACTAAGGATGCTTGTATACATTAATTGCATATATTAATTATGACAAAAAAAATCAAATATGTCAATGGTTTGCAGCAAAAAACACATTTGTCAAAATATTGTTATCATAACAAATAATGAAGGTGTCTTCATTATTGAAAACACCTGTAAGTATTAGACAATCTACAAATACCGCAGTCTCG
>CAZAYQ010000168.1:0-3738 GCA_964489345.1 uncultured Clostridia bacterium
GATTATTTAAAACAATTTAACAAGGAAAATGACATACAAGAAATGGACGAATCAACAGCAACTGTAGAGCTGGCTGCACTTGCACTGGATACAGAGGAAGCAAGAATAGCAAAATCATTATCATTTTATGACGGTGACGGAGCAATGGTAATAGTAGTAGCAGGAGATGCAAAGATAGACAACAGAAAATTTAAAGACTACTTCGGCTTTAAGGCAAAGATGCTTGCACCTGATGATACGGAAAAATTCACCGGACATGCAATCGGCGGAGTATGCCCCTTTGCACTGCCTGACAATGTAAAAGTATATCTGGATGAATCAATGAAAAGATTTGAAACCATGTTTCCTGCCTGTGGAACAGGCAATTCTGCAATAGAGCTGACTTTAGAGGAACTGGAAAAAACATCAAAAAGCAGCACATGGATAGATGTATCAAAGATATGGGGACACACATCCTGAAGGAAGGTCCCCACATAGAAAGGATATTATGAACGAATTTTCAAGAACACAGCTTTTATTAGGCAAAGAAGCAATAGAAAAATTAAGTTCTTCCACTGTTGCGGTTTTCGGCATTGGAGGGGTGGGTACATATGTTGTTGAAGCCTTGGCAAGATCAGGGGTAGGGAACTTTGCACTGTTTGATGATGATAAGGTATGTATTACAAATATAAACAGGCAGTTAATTGCTACAGTGAATACAATAGGAAGAATAAAGGTTGAAGTTATGGCAGAAAGGATAAAGGAAATCAATCCAAAAGCCAATGTAGCAGAGCACCGGGTTTTTTACATGCCTGAGAATGCTGCTAAATATGATTTGACCAACTATGATTATATCGTGGACGCTATTGATACAGTTACCGCTAAAATAGAATTGATTGTAAGAGCCAAAGAAAACAATATTCCCATCATAAGCAGCATGGGGGCAGGGAATAAGCTGAATCCGACAGAGCTTGAAGTTGCTGATATTTATAAAACATCAGTAGACCCCTTAGCAAAGCTGATGCGCCATGAATTAAAAAAACGGGGAATTAAAAGCTTAAAGGTAGTATATTCAAAAGAAAAGCCAATAAAGCCTTTTGATGAAGAGGACAGTTTCAAGGACAGCTGCCTATATCCAACCGTCACAAGAGGAAAGCACACTCAAAGAAGACCTGTACCGGGAAGCGTATCATTCGTACCTTCTGTTGCAGGACTGATTATAGCAAGTGAGGTTGTAAAAGATATTGCTGCTAAATAATAAGGAGGCAAGTAACATTGGGGACGACAGCATTTATACAAATAAAGGACCTTCAAAAAGAATTTATAAGTCAAAATGAAACAGTCACTGCTCTTTCAGGGATTAATCTTAATATTAACAAGGGTGATATTTTTGGAATTATAGGGATGAGCGGTGCCGGAAAGAGTACATTGGTAAGATGCATAAATTTTTTGGAAAAGCCCAGCAAGGGGACCATCATAATCGGAGACAAGGATTTATCTCTTTTAAATGATGGTGAACTAAGACATGTGAGACAGAATATTGGTATGATTTTTCAGCAATTTAATTTGTTGATGCAAAGAAATGTGCAGGACAATATTTGTTTCCCCTTGGAGATTGCAGGTGTAAGCAAAAAAGAGGGAAGAAAAAGAGCCGGGGAGCTTTTGGAAATTGTCGGGCTTACCGATAAAAAGAAGGCATATCCCTCCCAGCTTAGCGGCGGTCAAAAACAAAGGGTTGCAATTGCAAGAGCCCTTGCCACAAATCCTCAGATTCTCCTTTGTGATGAAGCCACCAGTGCCCTTGACCCTACAACAACACGCTCAATACTTGCACTTTTAAAAAACATAAACAAACAATTTGGAATTACAGTGATTATTATAACTCATGAAATGACAGTTGTTGAAGAAATCTGCAGCAATGTCGCGATAATTGATAATGGTTTTCTTGCAGAAGCAGGAAAAGTGGAAGATGTTTTTAGAAATCCAAAAACAGAAGCTGCAAAAAAACTATTTTATAACAAGAGTAATATTGTCAGAAAAATGAAGGGTAAAAGAATTATCCGCATAGCATTTGACGGGAAATCATCTAATGAACCGATAATAGCCAATTTAGTTTTAGAGTTTAAAGCCCATGTGAATATTCTATTTGCGGATTTGAAAGAAATAAATGAAAATTCATTCGGACATATGGTTCTCCAGCTTCCGGAAGATAAGGACTTATCAGATAAAATAATTAATTATCTGAGGAATATAGTAAAAGTCAATGTAGAGGAGTTGATAGACTATGTGGGTAACTGATATAATAAACCTTTTTCATGAAAACATACAAATGCTGACAGAAGAAACAGTTAACACATTATATATGACATTTGTTTCATCATTCTTTGCATATATATTTGCCCTGCCCTTAGGGGTAACATTAGTTGTTACAAGAGAAGACGGTTTGTATCCAAAGGGGTATTTATACAGGATTTTAGATATTGCCGTAAACATAGGCCGTTCAGTACCATTTTTGATACTATTGGTAGCAATACAGCCTTTAACAAAACTTATAGTCGGCAAAAGTTACGGCTCAACAGCTACGATAGTTCCCTTGGTGGTTGCAGCAACTCCTTTTATAGCAAGGCTGATTGAATCATCACTGCAGGAAGTCGACCATGGAGTGATTGAAGCAGCCCAGAGTATGGGAGCATCACTTTCTACAATTATATTTAAAGTATTGATACCTGAAGCAAAGACATCTCTTATAGCGGGAGCTACAATTGTTATCGGTACAATATTAGGCTATTCAGCCATGGCAGGATTTGCGGGGGGAGGAGGACTTGGAGATATTGCCGTAAGATACGGTTATTACAGGTACGATGGCGAAATCATGCTCCTAACGATAATCCTCATGGTAATTCTAGTACAGCTGATTCAAGCCTTAGGAATGAAAATTGCAAGAAAAACAGATAAAAGAGCACTTTGATTAAAATATTTTTATAAGAAAAAAAGGAGACCAATTATGAAAAATACAAAAAAGATATTATTAATAGTTTTAGTTTTAGCATTAGCCCTTACAGCTTTTGCATGTGGAAACAATGAACCTGTACCGGCAGAAAAAACACCCGGAGACCAGACAACATCTGAAGAAACACCGAAAGAAACAAAACTTACAGAATTAACCGTGGCGGCTTCAATAGTACCACATGCAGAAATATTAGCACACGTAAAAGAAGATTTAGCTGACAAAGGATTTGATTTAAAAATTTTTGAATATACAGATTACGTACAACCTAACCTGGTAGTTGATACAGGAGAAATGGACGCCAACTTCTTCCAGCACAAGCCATACTTGGATAACTTTAATGAAGAAAATGGAACTAATGTGGTATCAGTAGCAGATATTCACTATGAGCCATTAGGAATTTATACGGGAACAGGTAAGGATCTGGCAAATATTCCTGCCGGTGCAACGATAGCAGTTCCAAATGATACCACAAATGAAGCAAGGGCACTTCTATTGCTTGAAGCAAACGGTATAATCAGAATTAGAGAAGGTGCAGGACTGACAGCAACAAAATTGGATATAGCTGATAATCCTTACAATGTTGATATTATTGAGCTGGAAGCAGCACAAGTGCCAAGAGTTGCTGATGAAACAGACTTTGTTGTTTTAAATGGAAATTATGCCCTTCAAGCAGGATTCAATGTAGAAACTGATGCTTTAGCAAAGGAAGAACAAGATTCTGAAGCAGCACAAACCTATGCTAATATTAT
>CAZAYQ010000169.1:0-3707 GCA_964489345.1 uncultured Clostridia bacterium
TGTCAATTATCAAATTAAACTAGAAAAATTTCTCACATAAAAATAGTTGTAAAATACGTAAAACATATTAAAATATCAAATTATTACGGAATATTTGTGAGCAATTATCAAATTGCAGTAGTATTAAAACAAAACCTTGGGCTCTGCCCAAACCCGGGATTTAACGCATTGGTTCTCTAAAAGCAATGAAAACGAAAAGGGCAGTAAAAACTACCCCGTTCATTGCTTTTATAGAATCCTAATTGGCGCTCGAGTTGCATCCCTGCAGTTGCTCTATCCTCCAATTAGGCAAGAGCCTAAATATTATATCTTTTAAGCTATTAATTATTTAAAATTTGACTTACTTCCTTCACGGCAGTGGCAATAGTAATAGCATCTGTATATCCAATAATTCTTGATAACTGCTGGCAATTCCAAAATATATCGGAATAATCAGCAAGTTCACATCCTACATTCCAATTTGGTATACATAAATAGTTACCAAACGAATGAGAACCAAAAATTACATGAAAATGCGAACCTCTTGCAGTTACTTCCATTTCACAATTTTCTTTAATTCCCTTGATTTCATATATTTGCCCTGTCCAAGTGGTCTTATGTTTACCGGACAATTTTACACATTTAAACTCCATATGTACATCTCCTCATATTCAATAATCACCATCAGATTCCATTAAAATCCCATCTCAATATTAGCTTGATAAACAGCTTCTTCATCTACATTAGATAGTTTTCTTGCAGTTGCATACATAAGACTTGCCACGGCAATATTATTGATGGTTCTCAAAAAACCGCCTGAAATTGTATGTATTGCTGTCAATGCAGATGGTGTGAAAATATCATTTACCCCACCGGCAACTTTAATTCTACTTACGCAGTAATCTGCTGTTTCATCTAACGATAGTCCCTGCATCGAGTATCTCATAGATATTCTCTGACGAAGAGGATAGCATGTATTTAAGGCAAGTTTATTCCTAATTTGAGGTTGACCTGAAAGTATCAATACAAAAGGATTCGCAGAATCTATCTTAAAATTAAACAAAAGTCTTAAATCATCTAAAAGTGTTATAGGTGCCATATGGATTTCATCTACAATTATCACCGGAGTTATTCTTTGCTCATAATACATATTTTGTATAACATTTTGAATTTGCTGGAAAAGTAAATACTTTTTATGTGATGGAGTTTCTCCCAACATTGATGCCATAGCTTGATAAAATTCTTTTACTGTAAGTGTGGTAAGAGCAAGATAACATGGTTTATATAAAGAATTATTCAAATTATCTGTAAGTTTTCGTAATGCAGTTGATTTGCCGGAGCCGGGTTCGCCAACGATTAAGCAGATACCTCTGTTTTCAAGCATATATTTTAATCTTGAATCAAGCTCTTTGGAATCATTGCTTGAAAAAAGCTTATCTGTAGATATTTCCTTGTTAAAAGGATTGAATTTTAGTCCAAAATGTTGTTTAAACATTGCTGCCTCCTGTTATTAAATCTGAATAAGATATGGTGTTTTTAATATCCAAAGAAGGTAAAGATTCGTTTTCATTTATGATTTCCGGCTTAATATCCTTTCGTCTGTTTCCTTTGAATCTTCTCAAAACATGGGCATTATCATGAAAACGCACAACTTTGGCTTCCCCTAATTTTTTGCCGTCTTCATATATGTAAACCGGCTTTGAAAAATCATTCAACCATTCCGGTTCATATCGTATTTCCATCCTTTTCCCACTAAACCTTGAATCTGTTTCATAAAGAATATTTTGTATTTGAATTGTCGCATCAGGCTGAATTTTTCTTGTAATCCTAAGTAAAAAGTTTTCATTAATTCTGTCGACATCCGTCACAAGGTTTACTTTAGATATTTGTGACATAAGTACATCATGGGGTGTCAGTCCGTTTAAACCCTTATGGGATTTCCTTTTGTAGTCATCTTCAAGCCATTTAAAATATCTTTGGTTTAAATCATCTATATCTTTAAGTGAGTCAGGGTCAAGATTGCTTAAAAATCTCATCCTTACTGTGCCGAATATTCTCTCTACCTTGCCTCGACCTTGGGGCACAAATGGCTGAGAATGAAGAAGCGTACAACCTAATGAAGCACAAATATATTCGAATTGTTGAGAACGATAAATTTTTCCATTGTCTGTATACACAAGTCTTGGAATTCCTCGCCTTAAGACTGCTTCTTTAAAGCAGTGACGAAGAGTTTCAAAATTTTGCGATAAGTAAAATTGGCTGTATACGGGATATCTTGAAGCGTCATCTATGAACATATGAAGATATGCTTGAACTTTCTTTTTCCCAATGGTAATATATGGACCATACATCACATCTCCCTGCCATAAGTCACCTACATGCTCGTGAGAAAATCTCAGTGTCTCTTTTTTGTCATCATCTTTTAATTCTCCTGCAAGTGATAAGTCTTCAATATATCTGTATACTGTAGGTCTTGAAATATTTCCCGGATCTATTATTCCCTCTGATACCATTTGTTCATAGAGAACTGAAACAGGTACATTTGGATTTGATTTTCTTCTGTTTAATATCTCTTCGCCTATTTCTGTGGATATTTTCCTTGATTTGCCCTTATCGCTTCTGCATCCTCTTATCAATCCATCAAGACCTCTTTTATTGTAGTCACATAACCATGACTCTAAAGTCTTATATGAATAACTGCGTGCACCATAATATGGCATTTCAATCGGTGAGCTTGCTACCTGTTTGAAATACTCTGTATTGTTTTTAACCTGACCGTTTAATACGGGTCCTATGATAGAAAACTTCTTTAATGCTACTGCATTTCTTGTTTTATCATCCATTTTAATCTCCTTTTTGGCTTTTGTTTGTTGTTTTGATTTAAGAGGATTTTATATTGTTGAAAAAGATATGCCAATCGGGAATGTAGTGTTGCTAAGAAGAATGTATAAAATGGGTTTAATTGGGAAACAATTTATACTGTAACATTTTGATAGGTCATGAATGATTTTCCTGTTAATTTTGAGAAGTCAACTAAAAATGCAGGCGTGCGTAGGTCGTAGACTGTCTTAAGGAATTTCCTGACCCAAACTTGATTCTCCGGGATTATTCCCATAATGATGAATTCCGGAGACATCAAGTTTAAACCATATTGTATTAATTTTCGATTCTTAATAATCCTTTTCCGATAAAAATTAACGTGCCGCCTCTCTATATATGGTAAACTTTCCTTGGTTTTCTTTATTAGTTTCTCAAGCGATACTCCTCCATGATAAAGTTCATATATTATATTTAATATTTCTAACGCTGAGTATTGAAAGTATGAAATACAAAAATATGGCAGCATTGAAACTGTTCTGCCACATATGGGGCAGATATATCTTCGTATGTATAAAACCCCTGTGAAATCTTTGCTGATAAAAAAACGCTTGTAGTATCCATGCTTTTCTAATTTTACTGGCATGCAGCAGTCTTTGAATGGGCATCTTTCAGGAGAAACCGGAAAGATCTTATTGTTTATCACTGAAAATTCTTCTGTTTTACAATCTGTATAAAATATTATTTGCATTTAAAAATCACCTCAATGCAAATTTTTCCATTTTGGTGATTTTTATACTCTTTTATTGTGATATTTTTTCGCTCTTTATATTTGTATTCCTTTTCTTATCACATTATTTTATTTGAGAATTTTATATGCTTTTCTACGATTTTTATTTGAGAATTAACAA
>CAZAYQ010000170.1:0-3696 GCA_964489345.1 uncultured Clostridia bacterium
AATCTATTACCTCTATCTCGTCCCCCGGTTTTATCCAGCCGGCTTTTAGGACCTTTGTGAATATTCCTTCCCTAGGCATTACACAGTCGCCTACAAGCTGCCTTATAGCACACCCTGTGTGGCATTCCTTGCCTATTTGAGTGACCTCCATTTCGGTTTCTCCGATTTTTAATTTGGTTCCTACTGGAAGTTCATACAAAATAATTCCTTCAGTCGTAAGATTTTCTGCAAAAACACCTGCACAAAGCTCGTTTTTCAGATTTTCCTTATTCATTTTATCAAAACTTTCCTGCCCCAATAAACTTACCTGTCTGTGCCAGTCTCCTGCATGGGCATCTCCTACAAGGCCATTATTTACTTCAAAATAACCCTTTTCCATGGGTTTCTTTACAACCCCTTTTGTTTCGCTTATATTTACAGCTAATACTTTTGCCATTTTATTCTCCATTTCTTATCATTTTTCTCACAAATAATCTGACCGCATGTTTATTCTCCCGACAATCATTTAGATATTGCAATTTTACTTTTGTCTTTCAAAGGTTCCTGACTTGCCGCCTGATTTTTTCATCAGCATTATATCCGAAATAATCATTTCTCTGTCTATTGCCTTGCACATATCGTATATTGTGAGCCCGGCAGCTGCAACTGCCGTCAGTGCTTCCATTTCAACACCTGTTTGACCTGTGTTTTTAACCGTTGAGCTTATTTCAACTTTGTTTTCTTCAAAATTAAGATTAAAACTTATATCACAGCCTGAAATCATTATAGGATGGCACATGGGGACTATATCAGAGGTTTTTTTGGAAGCCATAATTCCTGCAACCTGGGCAACAGAAAGAACATCTCCCTTTTTAACAGCCCCTTCCTTTATCCTTTCAAGGGTTTCCCTTTTCATATAAACACTGCCATATGCCACGGCTTCTCTTAATGTATCTTCTTTGCTGCTTACATCAACCATTTTTGCTCTACCCTGGTCATTAATGTGAGTCAAGTCCATATTAACCTCCTATTTGAAACATCATTCTGTCTGTATCGCTTTTGCCGTCTGTTTCTAAATGATGTTCCTCAGGTTTATTATAAACAGTATTTTCAATAACTTCAATCAGCTTTTTATCATCGTTTAAATATGGCTTTAGATTAATTTCTTCGGCTGAATGCAGGCATGGCTTAATAGTGCCTGTTGCAGTAAGTCTGATTCTGTTGCAGTCGCTGCAGAACTTGCAGCTTACCGGGCTTATAAGTCCCACTGAGCCCTTTGCCCCGGGCAGCTTGTAAACAGAAGCAACCTTGCTTTCATCCTTAACGGGGATAAGCTCAGGATGCCTTTCAAGTATTTCTTCAACCTTCATGCTGCACTTTTCAAAATACACAGCCCCTTGGCCTATGGGCATAAGCTCAATAAATCTTACCTGTATCGGCCTGTCCAGAGTCAGCTTTATGAAATCACCTATTTCATCATCATTTATTCCTCTCATGAGCACAACGTTCAATTTAACCGGAACTAAGCCGATACTCATACATTTTTCTATCGCAGCAAATACCTTGCTGATATCTCCAAGGCGTGTTATTTGCTTGAATTTCTCAGCATTCAATGTATCAATACTTATATTTACCCGCTTTAAACCGGCATTTTTCAGGTCATCAGCCATGTCAGCGAGGAGCATTCCGTTTGTGGTTATGGAAATATCCTCAATGCCGGATATTAAAGAAGTGTTTTTGATAAGTTTGTCTATTCCCTTTAAAATAAGGGGCTCTCCTCCGGTAAACCTTACCTTTTTAATACCGATAGAAGCACATGCCTTTATTATTTTCTCTACTTCTTCAAACCTTAGTATTTCAGTATGGAGTGTCTTTTGAATTCCCTCTTCCGGCATGCAGTAAAGGCAGCGCAGGTTGCATCTGTCGGTAAGCGATACTCTTAAATAATCTATGTTTCTTCCTCTTTTATCAATCATTATCTGCTCCTATAATAGTGCCTGTATTAGAATAGTCGTATCCTCCCAGTTCATCAAGCTTTGCTTTAAAATCCACGGATTTTATTGTTTCTATGAACTCTTTAATAATTTCAAGCTCCAGGTATTCTTCTGGTATTGCAAGATCATATTCTTCATTGCATACAGGTATGAAATCAAGTCCCATCATGTTTGCTGCAGAAAAAACCCCAAGTCCAACATCCGCATCCCCTGCTTCAACAGCAGCTGCAACTGCCAAATGAGTGAATTCTTCCCTGTAATAGCCATTAATATTTTTAAAGTCTATATTTAATTTGTTTAAGTTATAGTCAAGCAGAAGTCTTGTTCCGGACCCCCTTTGCCTGTTGACAAATTTAATGTCCTTTCTTTCAAGGTCTTCAAATTTTGTAATGTTTTTAGGGTTTCCTTTTTCAACCATAAATCCTTGAATTCTGTTGACACACTTAACCAGTGCAATTTTCTTGTCAGGAACATATTTTTCAAGATAGGTCACATTATACTCTCCCGTCTCCATATCCAGCAAGTGTGTTGGAGCCATGTGGGTCTCCCCTGTTTTTAGTGCCATCAAGCCGCCGGTGCTTCCCACATTTGAAGATGACAGGAAGTACTTTTTATTTCTTGAATGCATTATGTCAGCAGCTATGTCAATAATGGGATCATGACTTCCTATGCATATTAGGGTGTTTTTGATTTTATCTTCAGAAGTTAACAACCTTACCTGAACTTCCGTCCCTGCTTCAATTCCTTCAATGTTTTGGCCTATTTCCAAAACACCGTCTGCATTAACAAGTGACATTGTGGCTCCTGCTCCTCTGGTGAGGGGAGTTGCAACGTATTTTCCACCTATATATCCAAGCTTTACTCTTACAAATTCAAGATATTTAAGTGAAGACATGCATCTTTTGGTCAAAGCAGCATCAACCATTTTCTTTGCTTCTGTTTCAAGACCTTGATAGCCGTACACAAGGGGTTTTACAATTTCATCCATAACAAAGAAGGCAGATACGGGAAATCCGGGAATGCCGATTACGGGTTTACCTTTAATTTTTCCCATAACAACCGGTTTGCCGGGCTTTATTGCCACACCGTGAATAATAAGGTCCCCTAACTCTCTGATAATCGGGGCTGTATAGTCTTCACGTCCTGCTGAAGAGCCTGCGTTTATTAAAACCATATCATTTTCTTCAACTGCTTTTAAAAGTGAGTTTTTAATAAGTTCATAATCATCTTTTACAATTGCATATCTGTTGGGGAGTCCTCCCCAGTCACTTACTAAAGCCTGGAATGTTCTTGAATTAAAATCAATAATATGACCGATTTTAAGTTCTGTCCCCGGCTCTACTATTTCGGTTCCCGTAGGAATGATGCCAACTGCAGGTTTCTTGTATACTTCAACCTTATTGATACCGCCTGCTATTAATGCGCCTATATCAACAGGTCTTATTTTATGCTTTGAACCGGCTATCAGCTGGTTTTCAACAATATCCTCTCCCAGGGGCCTGATATTCTGCCAGGGGGCTGCACTCTTAATGAGTTTTACATGACTTTCGTCTAGCTTTATCAAGTCTTCAACCATTATAACGCAGTCAAATTCCTTTGGAATAGGGTCTCCTGTGTCTAGTGTAACATAGTCTGTTTTTTCTTCCAGGACTATGTGGTTTCTGTCAGAAGCTTCAAATGTTTTTTCACTTTTGCATGCTATGCCGTCCATGGCAGATGAATT